>NZ_JAGXJZ010000050.1:0-3733 GCF_019091095.1 Achromobacter sp. GbtcB20
AGCCCGCTTGCACCACGTCTCCGGTGCCGGCGATCGCACCGCCGATCACGACGTGATTCGCGCGGTTGAACACCAGCCTGCCGTGGTTGATGAAGGCGCCGTTTCCGATGGCGCCGCCTACGGCGCCAACGCCGAGTTGCAGCGTGCCGCCGTCAATCTGCGTCACGCCGTGGAAGTTGCCGTCTGCTGCGATGGCCAGGGTTCCCTCGCCCGTCTTGGCAAAGTGGCTGCCGTCTCCGCCCAGCACCCCATGCAGCACCGATTGCTGTCCGTCTTCGATGTCGATCGCGCCGGTGCTGTTGACGACCACATCATGGTGGAGGGCCGCATCGTCCTGAAGCTGCAGCGTTCCGCCGTCCAGCGTCACGGCATCGAGCGTACTGCCAAGACTGTCGCCGCTGGCGATGGCCAAGGTGCCGCCCTTGATGCGCCACGGCGTGCGTGCCTGCGTGGGCGCATTGGCCAACTGCCAGGTGCCTTCGGAAGTTTTCTCGAACGCAGAGAAGCCCTGGTAGACGTCGTTGGTGGCGCCAACGCCCCCCGCCGCGCCCAGCTTCGAGACGTCGAAGGCCATTGACGCGCCCGTGATCGGGTCAACGCCCGCCTCGCCATCGAGCACGAGCGTGTTGTTGGTGGATCGTGTGGCGTCCACAGTGCCTTGGATTTCGCTGCCGGCCTGCAACCGCAGCACCGAATTGTGGGCCGTGTCGGCGTACAGGATCGCCACCGATTGCGCCGACCCCGTGCCCGGGACAATGCGGCCGGCGTTCGTGATCACGGTGTTGGCGCCCAGGACGTGTATGCCATAGCCGCCCAAGGACGTGCCGCCAGCGGTTGACCCATTAGGTCCGCCCACAGCGCCGCCGCCTCTACCGCCCAAGCCGCCGGGTGCGCCCCCCCCGCCGCCTCCGGCGCCGGTCTGGTTCGACACCACGTGCTCGCCGTCCGTGCCATTCAGGTTGGTGGACGCGCCGGGCTGCCCGCCGGCCCCGCCCAAGTCTGTACCGCCGCCGTCCCCGGCCGCCCCCCCGCAACCACTATCGGCGCCGACGCCGCTTCCGCAACCAAAGGGATTGATGCTGCCTCCCGCCCCACCGCCACCCCCGCCATACCGATAGTTGCCCGCGATCCCATCCAACCCTGGCTGACCGCCGTTGCCACCGTCGCCTGGCAGCATAGGCACTCCCTCCAAGGGAATGTCGCCGCCGCCGCCGCCGCCGCCGCCCGCGCCGCCCACGCCATCGCCGCCTCGCCCTCCTGCGGCCGCCCCCCGGTTGAACGAGCTCCCGCCCCCGCCGCCGCCGCCGCCACCGGCCCCCCCTTGCAGCAGGTCGCGGTTGGTCAGCACGGCGCCGTCCGCGGCCAGCTCGACGCCGTGCCCGCCCTGGCCGCCATTGCCCCCGGCGCCGCCGCTGCCGCTTACCTGGCCCCCGCCCCCGCCGCCGCCACCCCCGCCGCCACCGGCGCCGCCGATCAGGCGTTCCACGTTGACGAAAGGCGTGGTGTCCGTGATCACGACTGCTGTGTGCCCCGCGCCGCCGTCGCCGCCCCGCATGCCAGTCGCGCCGCCCAGGCCGGCCACACCGCTTTCACCGATGATGTCCGCCAGCGCAGAGACCGGCGCCAGCAACGCCACGCCCGCGATAAAGCACGTTGCGCGGCGGCGTTTGAACCCACTTGGGCCAGCGTTTCCGAGACTGGTGAATAGGGATGTCGTTGTTTTGACGTGGCCGGTTCCGGCTGAAACCGAATGCACACCGTTTCCCACAAACTCGTACCGTGAACGCATTTGCCCCCCATGCACAGATTGGCTGATAAAACCGCATCGACATCGCCTCGCGCGCCAGGATGGGCACCGGAATAGCCGCTCTCATCAAACGCGAGCGAGGCATGGCCTTCGCATCAGGGTGAATGCTAGAAAACTCTTCCAAATAAATATTGAGCACAAATACTCGGATTTAGTCTGATAACCAGAAATTCAAATTTCTTGTAAACCGGTTTTTTCTTGACGAGAACCGAAATTAATATTCGGCAATAACGCAGGTCCTTTCTAATATTTTTATTAAGAGACCTGCTCGCACCTGGATGCGCCGCCTACGCCGGTGTTGCATACAAACACCACGGGCGATTACGCCAACCGCACGCGCATTTGCGAGTGGAAGGTGATGATGCGCATGACGGACAGCGTCATTATCGACACCGGCGTCGACGGCAATGTATGTCCGGCATTCATCTCCGCCCTGCGCAAATGGGCCGGCGGGGCCGAGTCCAAGGCCAAGGATTATTTGGTGAACCGAGCGCCGGGCGGGATGATCCGCAATCGCTAGAAAATGATCTTGATCCCGGCGTTCAGGTTGTAGTTGCCGGACTTGCGGCTGCCGATGCCTTGCTCGGTGCCGGCTTGCACATTCAGGAAGGTGTTGCCGCCCACGAGGCTGTCGTATCCCAGCGCCAGACCCACCCGCGGCCCGCCAAGTTTGTTCATGAAGGTGATGTCACCCTGCGTGGCGGTGGCATAGCGGCTTGACGCGTGGCCGGCCGTGCTCAGCAGGTTGACCGTCGCCCACGCCGTACTGGCCTTGGCGGAATCGCCGTCCCATGTCTTGGACAGGCGCATGCCCAGCCGGCCCGTCACGCTGTTCACGGCGGGAAACGCCACCGCGCTTGCCACGTCCTGGCTGTCCGAGAACTTGATCCGCTGATAGATCACCTGCGCCTGGGGCTCCAGCCGGAGGTTGCTGGCTTCGTCGCCGACGGCGAACGATTTTCCAGCCTCCGCCGAGATCAGGCCGCCCCACCCCGTGGTGGTCAACGGGCCTGCGCCGGCCGCCGAGTTTGCCTTGACGTCGTAGCGGCTGACCTGCGTGACCAGATCCAGATAACCGCCCTTTCCGTCCAGCAGCGTGTAGTAGCCGCCCAGGCTGTATGCCGACTGATCGCTACGCCCCGCGTTGACGGTTTTCCTGCTGAGGTCCTGATAATGGTCCACGTCGGTCTTCATGGTGCTGGCGGACGCAAACACCCCCGCACTGCGCCGCGACAAGCCTCGGAAATCCACATACACGTCGGTTCCAAGCTGGACGCCCGCCAGACTGGACCGCGTCGCGATGTCCTGCGCGGCCAGTCCGGTGCTATTGCCGCGATTGCGTCCAGTGTCGGCCAGGGCGCGACCCCACACGAGGGGGTAAACCTTGCGGGCCAGACTTTCCGTGGATCCCATCCGTTCGTTCAGCGTGCCGACGGTCAGTTCCCCGTGGCGCACGGCCTGATTGCCCAGTTGGGAATACAGCGAAACTTCGGGCCGCGCTTCGCTACGCACATACCAATTATGCGGGGAGGCCTGTACGCCATTGACCACGCTTGAACCGTGTTGCAACCGGTAGAGAAAAGGCCCTTTGCGGTTACCGCCCGGCGTTTCCTCCCGTTGCACGAACGCGTTGTCGGTCGGGCCATTTGCCTTGACCACCATCACGCCGTCTCCCGTAAGCGCGTCCCCTGTGGAGGCCCCATCCATTTGCAGAACCAGATGCGTCGTTCCGACGGCGCCGCCGCCCAGCCGAATGAGGTCCGTGATACCGTTTTGCGTCGACTGCACATGCAGCTGGACGATACCGCCCTGGCCGTTCAGGTTGTTGGCGACCAGCACGCTGGCGCCGGATGGGCCATTGGCCGTGCCGGGCGGCATGAAGTTGATGCGGCCGGCAAGGTTGATCTCGCCAGCGAAGCTGATTGC
>NZ_JAGXJZ010000500.1:0-276 GCF_019091095.1 Achromobacter sp. GbtcB20
TCTGCGCGCAACGCGACGCACACGCTTGAGCTGCGCTCTTGCCAGCTCTGCAATACAATGGCGCACCCATGGCAAGTGGTCACTGTCAAAAATCGGCCTTATACTAAGTCGATTGTTCCGATCCACCTCTCAAGATTGACTATGCATAACGTATCGCACCGTGCAGTTGGCCGCCGTGTCGCACGCGGTTTCACCCTTGTTGAAATCATGGTTGTCGTGGTCATCATCGGCATCCTCGGCGCACTCGTGCTGCCGGAGGTGCTGGGCCGTACCGGC
>NZ_JAGXJZ010000501.1:0-276 GCF_019091095.1 Achromobacter sp. GbtcB20
CGTCGAAGCGGCGGATGCCGCGCTCCTGCAGCGTCGGCGAATCGGTGATGGTTTCCATCTTCTGCGAATCGAAGATGTCGGTCGCGTTCACCACGAACGTCAGGTTCGGGCTCAGGTTGCGGCGGTAGCTCAGGTTGGCGGTGGCGCTCGGCTGGCGGTAGCCGTAGCCGGTCAGGGTCTTGCCCTGGGCATTGAACATCAGTTGCAGCTGGTCCTTCGGCGTCGCCTGCCAGTTCAGGCGTCCGCGCACGTTCACCGAAGTGGCGCTGCGCTTGT
>NZ_JAGXJZ010000502.1:0-276 GCF_019091095.1 Achromobacter sp. GbtcB20
CCGAGAAGCTGGCCGACCTGTCGAAGCATCCGATGAGCGCGATCGTCTCGCTGGGCGGCTGCTCGGCCTCCTTCGTCTCGCCGGACGGCCTGGTGGTCACCAACCACCACTGCGCCTACGGCGCCATCCAGCGCAATTCGACCGCGGAAAAGAACTACATCGTCGACGGCTTCCTGGCCAAGACCCGCGCCGAGGAACTGCCGGGCGGCCCGAACACCCTGGTGTACGTGACCGAGAAGGTCGAGAACGTGACAAGCGGCGTGCTGAACGGCCTGG
>NZ_JAGXJZ010000503.1:0-276 GCF_019091095.1 Achromobacter sp. GbtcB20
GTCCCGGCCCTCCGGCGTTTCCGGCCAGCTTGAACTGCCCGTTGCCGCCGATGAAGAAGTACTGGCCCGGACGGTTGCGGTAGGTGGTGCCGTTGCAGCCGGCGCCGCTGAAGCCGGCGAACTGGCAGGCGACTTCGCTCACCAGGCGGCTGGACGGACGGCCGACCGTGTTCGCGTTGGTGAAGGCGAACGAGAGGACCGATTCTTCCGACAGGTCCTTGCCGTTGGCACGGAAGAAGTAGCCGCTGTCGAGCATTCCCGGCTCGGCGCTGGCGA
>NZ_JAGXJZ010000504.1:0-275 GCF_019091095.1 Achromobacter sp. GbtcB20
CATGACGTCTCGCCGCTGGCAGGCTATGCGCCGCTGATCGGCGTCTACGGGATCGGCGTGCTGGTCTCCGTCTGCGCTTCCTGCCTGGTGTTGCTGACCCAGCGCGTGCGCCTGCCGGCGCTCGGCCTGTTCGCCGCCGTGCTGCTGGCCGGGGCCGGCCTGCGCACCATCGAATGGACGCACGTGACGGGCGCGCCGCTGACCGTGCGCCTGCTGCAGGGGAATATTCCGCAGGATCGCAAGTTCGACTACGCCTTCCTCTCGAACATCCTGGA
>NZ_JAGXJZ010000505.1:0-275 GCF_019091095.1 Achromobacter sp. GbtcB20
CTGCCGATCGACGAGTTGAGTGTGGAGGAGTGGACACGCGTCTGCGACGACATATTGGTGTTGATGATCGACATGGTAGTTCTCCAGTGGGCAGTTCAGTTTAGTGCTGCTATCAGGGTTCGGTTTTCGTTGCTTGCGTCGCTTGAATCAGCTCGCTTGAATTCTTTAACGGACCCCTCCGCAAAACCTTGAGGAAATTTTTTAAAAAAAATGTTGGTGAGCAACTTGCTACCTGAAGCGGACCGAACCGGTACATGACGTCCTTCCCGCGACAG
>NZ_JAGXJZ010000506.1:0-275 GCF_019091095.1 Achromobacter sp. GbtcB20
AGGAGCAGGCCGACGCCGTCTTCGCCCGCATCGGGCAGGAGTGGGGCGGGCTCGACATCATGGTCCATTCGATGGCCTTCGCGCCCAAGGGCGTCCTGCAGGGCGGGCTGCTGTACTGCTCGGCCGCCGGCTTCGGCCAGGCGATGGACATCTCCTGCCACTCCTTCATCCGCCTGGCGCGCGCCAGCGCGCCCCTGATGAAGAACGGCGGCACCATGTTCACCATGTCCTACTACGGCGCCAACAAGGTGGTCCCGCACTACAACGTGATGGGA
>NZ_JAGXJZ010000507.1:0-275 GCF_019091095.1 Achromobacter sp. GbtcB20
CCGGCGCGCTCGAAAGTCGCCCGCATCTGCACGTAGACGGTTTTCCTGGTCATCCGGGCGCCGGTCAGGTTGGCGGGGAAGACCAGCTCGCCCGGAATCGCCATCGCTTCGCGCTCCTGCAGCCAGGCGCGCAGCTCGTCGGCGCCGTCGCGGGGGAGGGCGACCTCGTGCTCGTGGCTGGTGTCGTGCTTGGCCTCGGGGGTGATGGTCAGCACGATCGATCCGTCGAGTGCGGGCTGGCGTCCGACTTCCGGAATGAGCAGGCCGATCGCTTC
>NZ_JAGXJZ010000508.1:0-275 GCF_019091095.1 Achromobacter sp. GbtcB20
ATGGGCCGATGCGGCCGATGGTTCCCGGCGCCGGGCCGCTCAACGCCAGCTCGGCCTGCAGACCGGCCAGCAGGCTGGGGCGGGGCGGGATACGGACCGACTTGATCAGCGCGCCGACGCGGTCGACCGCTGCCGGCGCCGCCGGGCTCGACGAGGAAGCCGCAGCGGCCGCAGCGCGCACCGGCATTGCTTTAGCTGCAACTGTGCTCATGGGAAGGTGATGCTTTCGGGAAATACCGCAAGGTTTGCCACTATAAACCAGTCTTGATTTCGTT
>NZ_JAGXJZ010000509.1:0-275 GCF_019091095.1 Achromobacter sp. GbtcB20
GCCGCCCAGGTGCGCGCCGAAACCGGCAAGGACATGCTGGAGATGCTGCGGGATCCCTTCCACCAACGCATGCGCCAGGTTCCCAAGCCGATCATCGCCGCCATGACGGGCCACTTCACCGCCGGGGGTATGGTCTTGGCTGCAAACAGCGATATCCGGATCGGCTTGCAGGGGACCCTCGGCGGCATCTCCGAGGCCAAGGTGGGGCGAGGGTCGCCCTGGGGAGTGCCCATGCTGTGGATGCTTCCGCAGCCCTTCATGATGGAACTCATGCT
>NZ_JAGXJZ010000051.1:0-3639 GCF_019091095.1 Achromobacter sp. GbtcB20
GAAGTACATGCCGCGCGCGAACGGCGCGCGGCCCGATACTCATTCAGGTTTGTTGCCCGCGGCCTGGGTCAACTTGCCGTAGTGCGCACTCTCCTCGGCAATGTATTTTCCGAACGCCTGGGGCGCCATGGGCGGCAGCAATTCATAGCCTGTGCCATCGATCTGCTTACGTACCTCCGGCTGCTCAAGCGCGCCGGTGATTTCCCGATTGAGCTTGTCAATGATCTCAGGCGGCGTTCCCTTTGGCGCGAATAATCCGTTCCAGTTTCCGATCTCGAAGCCTGGCAACGCCTCCTTCATAGCGGGCACGCCGGGAAGTTTGTCCGACCGGGCCGGGGTGATGGCCAAGGGCTTGAGCTTGCCCGAGGTCATGTAGGCCAGGCCAGTCGAAAAATCGATGAACATCATTTGCGTCTGCCCACCCAACAGTTCGGACACGGCCTGGCCATAAGCCTTGTAAGGAATCTCCGAGATATCGGTATGCGTCATCACGCGAAACGTACTGCCGGTGATGCGCGTGGTGCTGTTGGCGTAGGGAAACGAGAGCTTGCCCGGGTTGGCCTTCGCATAGGCGATGAGTTCCGCCACGGAACTGACCGGCACGGACGGATTGACGACCAACGCATGCGGCACGCCGCCGACGATGGCGACTGGCGCGAAATCCTTCAGACCGTCATAAGACACGTTCTTGAAGAAATATTTGTTCGCTACCTGAGTAGTGTTAGTGCCGAACAGCAGGGTGTAGCCATCCGGCTGCGCGCGCGCCACATACTCGCTGCCGATCATACCGGTGGCGCCCGGACGATTCTGCACGATCAGCGGCTGCCCCAGTCGCTTGGAAAGCGAGTCAGACAGCACACGGGCCACTGCATCGGTAGGACTGCCCGCAGCGAACGGAACAACGACCGTAATAGGTTTCTCGGGAAAGGCGGAGGCAGGCGCCGCTACTGCGCCCTGGGCGCACACAGTTAACGCTAGCAACCCGAAAAGCAGGGAAAATTTCATTGATGTCTCCTTGAGTGAAACGGGGCCGTCTACGCGCCCCTCGTGTGAAAAATTTGTGGGGCTTCGAGCTACGGGCGGGTTTTGACCATACGCAGGGGGTTATAGGTAAGCACCACCTCCCCTCGCTGGTTGACCACCCGATTTGAGGTCCGCACCAGGCCGCGCTCTGACTTGCTAGTCCCCCGGGCTTCGACCACTTCGCACTCGACATGGATGGTGTCGCCTGCGTTCGTGGGCCGGTGGACCTTGATATCCGCCTCCATGAACGCCATGCCGGTGCGCTGCATCGTGCTCTGCATCAACAGCCCTTCGGCCATGCAGAAAACAAGCGAACCAGGAGCCGGACGCGAGCCGATGATGGATTGCGACGCGACATAGTCCAGATTGGTGAACATTTCCTCCACCATGCCCACCGTACCGATGAACAGAGTGATGTCGGCCTACGTAATCGTGCGGCCCAAGGTGCGAAAGCGGTAGCCGGGCTCGACGTCGTCCCAGTAAAAGCCCAGGCCCAGCACCTCCAGCCCGTTCTCGTCCACGTTGATTGATCTGCGCATACTGTCTTCTCCTGGTTGTTTGGTTATCTTGATGGTCGGTCAGAGCACGCCGGCGGCACGCAGCTCCGCCATCTGCTCCGTTGCAATCCCAAGTGATTGCAGTACCTCTTCGTTATGCTGGCCCAGCGATGGTGGCGCGCCGGCCGGGTCCAGTGGCGTTTCTGAAAAACGGATGGGGTTGCGCACGGTCGGAACCGGTCCGTACAGCGGATGCTCCAACTCGGCGCGCATGCCACGCGCGATTACGTGCTCGTCGGCAAAGACCTGGTCCATGCCATTGATGGGTCCGCCAGGGACCTGCGCCCGTTCCAGCAGCGCCGTCCAGTCGGCAAGCCGGCGCGAACGTGTGACGGGAACCAGCCAGGCATCCAGTTCGGCCCGGTTGTGCACGCGGTCGGCGATGGTGGCGAAGCGCGGATCCGTGCCAATCTCGGGCTGCCCGACCGCTTGGCACAGGCGGCGGAACTGGGTGTCGTTGCCGACCGCGAGCACCAGATGCCCATCGGCAGCCGGATAGACCGCATAGGGCGCGATATTGGGGTGGCCGCTACCCATGCGCTGGGGCACGCGCCCGCTGACCAGATAGTTCATCGACTGGTTCACCAGCGAACCCACCATGCAGTCCAGCAAGCTGATGTCGATATGCTGGCCTCCATGGCCGCGATCGCGATGCTGCAAGGCGGCAAGAATGGCTGTGGTGGCGTACATCCCCGCCAAAAGATCAGCCACAGCGACACCCGCCCGCTGCGGCCCCCCGCCGGGCAGGCCGTCGCGTTCGCCCGTCACGCTCATCAGACCACCCATACCCTGTATCAGATAGTCGTAGCCCGCGCGGTCCTTGTAGGGACCCGTTTGCCCAAAACCCGTCACAGAACAATAGACCAGTTGAGGGTTGATCTCACGAAGCGAGGCGTAATCCAAACCGTAGCGCTTCAATGCTCCGACCTTGTAGTTCTCGACGAAGACATCGGCCTTACGCGCCAGCTCTCGCAAGATCTCCTGCCCTCTAGGGTTCGAGAAATCGATGGCAAGGGACTTCTTGCCACGGTTGCAGCTCATGAAATAGGCTGCGTCGCCGTTCTCACCGCTCTGCCGGTCTTTGAGAAAAGGCGGCCCCATCTGCCGGGTGTCGTCTCCGACATCCGGCTTCTCCACCTTGATTACTTCTGCGCCGAGATCGGCCAGGTTCTGCGTGGCCCAGGGGCCGGCCAGGATGCGGGAGAGGTCCAGCACACGGATATGGCTTAGCGGTTTCTGCATGATGATCTCGGTCCTAGCGGCTGCTGCCGGCCTGAAACTTCGGTTCGTCGATTTGCCTGCCCTCATCGATCGCCGCAGCGTCGTCCTGGACGATGTCGGCAATGAGTTCGCCCTCCCGCACGCTGTCGCCTGGGCCGTAGCGCAGATTCGCCACTGTTCCATCGACATCGGCAACGATCGAATACTCCATCTTCATGGCCTCGATCACGGCCAGGACATCGCCCGGGGCCACCCGGTCTCCCGGTTGCACCGCCACGGCTGCGATAACGCCTGACATCGGTGCCGTCGCCCCGCTGGCGTCCCGAGCGGAGGCGTTGCCTTCGTGGAGAACCGGGCGCACCGAGTAATGGTCGCCCGCCACCTGCAGATGCCACCCTTCGGCCGCGAGGCAGGCGTCCCAGCGCCACCCGTCCACAACGCCGCCCAAGCCGGACGCATCGCGCGACACGTTCCAGCTTTGCGGGTTGTCGCCCGCGCGGACATCGCTTCCGTCCACGGCGTGAAGAGCCACCGATGCCGGCTCGGCGTCCAGCAGGAAACGCACGCGCCCCAAAGGCGCGCCGGGATCCAGGAACACCCGGTCCATCGCGCCGCAAGCCGCGCCGGCATGCCAGGGCGAGGCTGCCATGGACTGCACAGGCAAGGGCAGCGTGGCGCAGACTGCTGCGGCAGCCGGGCGGCTGCACGGAGTTTGCAGCGATTTGTGTTCGTCCAGGTAACGGGTGTGCACGCGCCCGTTCAATACTCCCGGGTCGTCCAGCAGGCGCAACAGGTAGCCGAGGTTGCTGGGGACACCTAGCAACGATGTCTGGCCCAG
>NZ_JAGXJZ010000510.1:0-275 GCF_019091095.1 Achromobacter sp. GbtcB20
CGGTCGATCATCAGCACCTTGTGCCCCATCATTGCAAGGGCAGAGGAAATGTTTCAGCTGATCGTCGTCTTGCCTGTGCCCCCTTTGGCCATACGAAAGTTGAGGATCGGGGGGAGTGTCTTGGTACGCTCGGTATCCAGCGGAAGCGAGAGCATCGTCATGCGAATCCGGCGGATATCCTCCGGGGTATAAATACGGTGATACGCACCTTGATTGGCGACCGCGAAACGCTCGCGAAAAGCTTTAGGCGAGCCAGAGAAGCCACACAGCTCCTG
>NZ_JAGXJZ010000511.1:0-275 GCF_019091095.1 Achromobacter sp. GbtcB20
CATGAAAGGCGGTTCGGGCGCCTGGGGTCCGGTCCCGATGCCGGCCAATCCGCAGGTGAGCGAAGCCGAAGCGCGCAGCCTGGTGAAATGGGTGCTGGCCACCAAGTAATCCGCGTCGAATCTCGCGAAAAGCGCGCCCTGGTGGCGCGCTTTTTTATTGTTGGCGCAGAACGTAGGGTGGGCAGCTCGACCCGGGCCGGGTGATATATCGTGGCGCCTGCGCTGCCCACGCGGTGATGGTTGGCGGCTCCGATACCGGACGCGGCGATCTTGCT
>NZ_JAGXJZ010000512.1:0-275 GCF_019091095.1 Achromobacter sp. GbtcB20
ATAGGTTTCGCGTAGGGCGCCAGCGGGGGCGGTCAAATCAATCGGCTATTTTACTTCAGGCCGGCCCTGCCGATCAGCCGGAGGCAGGCGCCGTGACGCGCAGGAAGCATGGCGGCGGCGCCAGTGTGGTTTTCCGTCATCGTTGGTCCGTCCACGCCGCCGCCGCGCGCCTGCCCGGTCCTGGCGATGTGGCAGCGCACCGTGGAGAGAAGCACGGCGTTCGCGCGCGATACATACGCGAAGCATACAGTTTCAAAGCTTAAATAATGAAGGCC
>NZ_JAGXJZ010000513.1:0-274 GCF_019091095.1 Achromobacter sp. GbtcB20
CCGGAATGCGCATGTTGCTATCGGTAAGTGCCCAGGAACCCATCTCGCGGTCCAGGGTGAAGCAGTGCACGCCGTTGCCGGTGGTCAGCCCCAGCATGGTCTGGGGGCCGTACACGGCATAGCCGGCCGCGACCTGGGACGCGCCCGGCTGCAGGAAAGCCTGCTCGGTCGGCTCGCCCATGCCTTCCGGCGCCTTCAGGACCGAGAAGATGGTGCCGATCGAGACGTTGACGTCGATGTTCGTGGAGCCGTCGAGCGGATCGAACAGCAGCAG
>NZ_JAGXJZ010000514.1:0-274 GCF_019091095.1 Achromobacter sp. GbtcB20
ATCGACTACCTGAAGGTCGGGGCCGACCTGGCCGAGGTCGAAGGCGTGCTGTCGGTGCACGACCTGCACGTCTGGGACATGTCGCCCGGCCACCCCGCCCTGATCGGCCACCTGGAGATCGCCGACCTGGCCGAATGGCCGGCGGTGCTGCGCCGGGTACAGGCCCTGCTGCTCGACAAGCACGGCATCGACCACGTGACCCTGCAGCCCGAGGCGCCGGGCGGCGGTCCGCTCGACGGCACATCCCTGTAACGCTGTAAGCATCCTCTTACCC
>NZ_JAGXJZ010000515.1:0-274 GCF_019091095.1 Achromobacter sp. GbtcB20
TGGGGTGGCGGTCGGTGGGGCCATGGTGGTCATAGAAGGCGCGGCGGGCCGTGGGCTGGCGTAAACGACAAGTCTAGCACGGCCGGCGCCAACATTTTTCCGAGCCGAAAAAAGGCCCGTGGATGGTCGAATTGCTGGCAAAGCGATCAGTAAACTTGTTCATAAGTATTTCATCCGATGCAAGAAAACAACAAAGATTGCCCGAATGGTGCGTCGCACCAAAAACGCTTGACCTGTCCGCCAAAGAGAGGAAAAATTCGCTCTGTTGCGGTGC
>NZ_JAGXJZ010000516.1:0-274 GCF_019091095.1 Achromobacter sp. GbtcB20
AGGCCGCTGTGTACGACAGTCGAGCCTAGGCACTGCTTGACCATTCCATCCGTCGAGCGATAGCTTCCTTTGCTCCACCCCTCCACATCAGGCCGCCCTGGCTTTGTATCGAGCATTAACTTGTACTTGGCCTGCGATGGCAGCAGCCCAGCTTTCTTGATCGCGTACTTCAACTGCTCGGTATATGTCCAGAAGCTGCAGTCGCCATCGGACGACCCAGACACGATGTCGATATCCAATCGGGTCACGAGATAGTCCGTTGCCGGGTTGTTGA
>NZ_JAGXJZ010000517.1:0-274 GCF_019091095.1 Achromobacter sp. GbtcB20
TGCAGCCGTAACTGGCCATCCTCGACATCGGCATGCGGCGCAGGGACGGCTACCAAGCCGCGCGCGCGATCTGCGGCCTGCCGGAGCTGGCGGAGGTGCCCCTGGTCGCCGTGACCGGCTGGGGCGCCGAGGACGACCGGCGGCGCTCGCGCGAGGCCGGCTTCGACGCGCACCTGCTCAAGCCGGCGATGCCGGAACAGGTGGCGGCGATCCTGGCGCGCACGGCGGCGCACCCGGGGGCGCACGTCTGAGCGGCGGCCGTGCCCGCAAACGA
>NZ_JAGXJZ010000518.1:0-274 GCF_019091095.1 Achromobacter sp. GbtcB20
TTGCGAGTGCCTTGTTCGCCATCGTTTTCTCCTGGCTCCTTACAGCACGTAGCGCGACAGGTCTTCGTTGGAAGAGAGCACGTCGAGGCGTTCGTTGACGTAGGCCGCGTCGATCCTCACCAGCTTGTCCTGGCGGTCGCTGGCATCGAAGGAGACTTCCTCGAGCAGTTTTTCCATCACCGTGTACAGGCGGCGCGCGCCGAAGTTCTCGGTACGCTCGTTCACCGAGAAGGCGATCTCGCCCAGGCGGTGGATCCCGTCTTCGGTAAAGTCG
>NZ_JAGXJZ010000519.1:0-274 GCF_019091095.1 Achromobacter sp. GbtcB20
GTGAAGGGCATCGCGGCGGGCATCGAGGCCGCGCGCTGACCAGCGTTTACTGACGAGGGAATCATGACCGCCAACGCACCGCAGACGACTTCCCTCCCCCGCGCACCCCAGCGTCCGCGGCGCCTGGACCTGCAGGCGATCTTTTCCTGGCTGCTGGCCGACGGCATCGTCGAGTAGGACAAGGTCAAGGGCCATTATGCCCAGGCCCAGGGCATCCTGAAGAACGCGGCTGCCTCCATGCATCCGCTCACCGCCGTGGCGCAGTGCAAGCTGC
>NZ_JAGXJZ010000052.1:0-3382 GCF_019091095.1 Achromobacter sp. GbtcB20
GCGGCCGCAGGTTTCGAGTTGGCTGCGATGAGCGTGGGATCGGTGGCTGCAAGGTATGGTGCGCATACAGTGGCCGGCAGGGGAGCAAGGATTGCCTTAGGCGGCCTCAAGCTGGCAGGCGGAGGATTAGCCACCATTGGAGGGGGGATTCTGGTCGCATTGGATGTCGCAGAAGTGCGGAGAGCCTTTGCCCAAGGCAAGTCAACGTTGGGCTTAGCGTACGTCGCGCACGCCGTTGTAGCCATGGGCATTACCGGAATCTCCGCGTCCATATCGCTATCGACCTCCGGCCCGCTACTCCGTTGGATCCTTCTAAACACGGAGCGGCAACTCCTTCGAGCCGCCCTGCCCGTACTCATTCGCCAAGCAGAGAGCCTCGCAGCCGTCCACATTTCTGCATTGCTCGGTTTAGCGTTGGGATGGAGCACAGCCATAGGTCTGTTGATCACCGCGGCGATTTGGGTGTTAGAGCCAGACGAGATGGAAACATGGTGCGTCCACTGCTGCTTCGGCTCGCGCTCGCAGGATAGTTTTGCCAAGCCATTCGTAGACGAGGCGACCGAACTACGGAAATTGTATGAAGCTTTGAGGACGGTGAGCTGAATGTATTTTATCGAAGCGCAGGCCTGGGCAATGCAGACAACGGCAACATTACGTGGGGAGTATGAGGATGCCATTAAGGTAGCTACAGCGGATGAAAAGGAGCTTAAGGCCAATATCGGAAAAGAATTTGTACGGGAGATCGGCATTGATGAGAAAGTCAGCGAGCATCCCAGTGCTACAGGCTCGATCTACGCGTTTAACGATATCTATATCGAGCTTCGAGCTGGCGCACTTCAAGATAAGCGTGGTTTCCTTACGCTATTCACTTTGCCGGCGCTCTATCTAGTGTTGACGCTGCTGGAGATGAGTACCATCTTCAGCACAGTGTGGTGGACTCACGTCTATCCATGGTCGAGCAGGCCGGCAGATGCGGGCGACTACATTGCCGCTCTTGCGTTGCCCCTGATAACGCTGGCGCTGATTCTCGTGCTTCGTCGATTTGCATGGCGCTGGCTACGCCTCGAAAACTTTGTTCAACGCCGTCTGCTGATCCGCTTCAATCGCATTACTCGCCAGGTGTATCTGCACCGTCCTCGATACGCCGGTGGAATTGCGGTCCTCGCATGGGAACAGGTCTCGGCGGAAGCTGGGGTGGGCAAGCCTGAGGTTTCCGGCACGGGCACTCAGCTTTTGCTGGCCTGGACGCAGGACATGACGGGACTGCCTCACAGTCACCTCATGTTTGTGGGCAAGACGGCCGATGGGACCAGCGATTTGATCAATCTCTGGGAGTTCATTCGGCGATACATGGAAGAAGGCCCCGATTCCGTGCCTCGCCCCCGCAAACTGCTGACCAAGCTGCCTTGGCCTTGGCTGTCGCTCGCGGCCCCCTGGAGCTTCCTTAAGCCGCTTTGGCGAGCTGGCCAGCGGCGGCTAGTCGTTTGGCTGTCGGTGTTGCTATCTCCCGTCATGTTGATTCACGCAGCAGGGCATTGGATTTCGCTGCTCCTGTGCTGGGAGCCGCGCTGGCCCAAGATCATTCGCCAAGCGGGACTGCCAGGAAAACCGTGCCCCCCCCTGTCGGTGGCAGCCGACTGGCCACCTGTTCCCCCACCGACGAACGCTCCTCATCCCCATACGGGGCGTCCATGAACAAACCATTTGTTGTGTTGAGCGATTCGACCACACACGCCGGGAAGGTGGTCTCAGCGACGACCGGCTTCACCGCAGGAGGCTCGCCCGTGGCAGGGCATGGAGATGCCGTTCAATGCCCCCTCCACGGTGCCACTTCAATCATTGCTAGTTGCGCCGGCTTCCAAAGTAACGGCAAGACCCCTGCCCGCGAGGGTGACAGCACTTCGTGTGGCGCCATACTAGTTGCGTCTCAGCGCGGCGTGAACGCAGGAAGCTAGCCGTACTGGAGGGCAAAGACTGATGCCGCACCCAAAACCCCTACTCACGTTTCAACAAATGCTGGCCAACCTGAAGGCGCGTCCGGATTGGCAGGCGCTTCCAGACATACGGGTTGCCATGTGGCCGCAGCAGGTCAGCTTCTGCGACGACATCTCGGACGAACGGCTATTCAACGAACAGTACATTGAAAGTCGCCTATTTGCAGGAAAGGCAGCGTTCGTTCTCTACCTATTGTGTGGTGCCACATTGGCCTCGCTCGTTTGCTTCGCCTATGACGCATGGCTGAGCCATTCTGCGGGCAGCACGCTCTACAGCTTTCTTTCCAAGAGCTGGATATTGCTGACTTTCGCCGCGTTCACAGGCGTTTTGGCGATTGCGCTCCTGAAGCTGGAGCCGATATGCGTGCGCTTTAATCGCCAAGCTCAGGTCGTCCACATCTACAAGGGGCGGAAAAACGCAGCAACGGTTGCATGGAGAGACGTGCATCCTTTCACCGAATTCAGTCCGTCCGCAGACGGCAAGTTTGCAATCAACCTCGTGTTTCAAACGGGGCCGACCGCTCTCGCGATGGCTTCCGGAGCGTTCGACATCGGCGACGAGTCGGCGCTCGTCGACAACCTCACCCGTCTCGAATTCCTGCGACGCTACATGGCCGAAGGCCTGTGCGCGATCCAACCTGATCCGGCACGTACACCGTACAGACCCAGCGGCTTTTCCAAGGCAGTCACGTTCAAGGAAGATGGGCTGCTCACTTATCTCTTCGCGATCCTGCTGGTGAAGCCCGCCTACTACCTCGCCGGCGGCCCCTTGATCGATCGCCATCTAGTCCGTCGCACGGCGAACGTCGAGTGGCCGGAGGAGGTGGAGCGCTTGTGTTCGCCGGGCGCTGATGTGACCGGTTATGACGCCACGCCCGTGCAAGCGAGCAGGGACGTCTTTCACCGCTTCAATGGCCGCGGATTCGACTTGGTAAATCTACAAGGCAAGTGATCGGTTGAGTACGCGTTACCTCACCCCAAAATCAATTTTCCGCCGGCCGGCCTTTCTCATATCGCCACTAACGGATTCTGTTCGGCTTAGCGCTTTCACGGAACCACAGCCGCCATCAGAGATGACCCACCAATGACCGAATTGCAGCCGACCCACAGCTTCGATGAGATGCTAGCCAATTTGAAAGCCGCACCAGATTGGCAACAGCTTCCCGATATCCGCCTTGCAATGTCGCCGCAGCGCGTCAGGCTCGTAGACGATGTGTCTGACAAGACGATGTTTAACGAGCGTTACATGGAGAGTCACGTCTTCGTTGGGAAAATGGCATTTGCGCTATACGGGACGTGCGGCGCGTTCGTCGCTACATCAACGGTCCTGGCTATTGCCATTACGCATGATGTCCTTGCGAAAAAAAGTTTGGGCGACATCGCTTTCC
>NZ_JAGXJZ010000520.1:0-274 GCF_019091095.1 Achromobacter sp. GbtcB20
ACGCTTCGGCTCAGGCAGGCGAACCGGTTCGCCGGGGGGTCACCCGCGCAAACGCGCCAGCACGCCTTCGAGCACGTCGAGGTTCTGGAAGTCGATGATCATCTGCCCCTTCCCCTTCGGTCCCATCTTGAACACGACCGGCGTCGCCAGGCGGTCCGACAGCTCTTCTTCCAGGCGCACGATGTCTCCCGACTTTTCCTTCTGGCGCGCCGCCGCGGCCGGGCTGTTCTGCTCCTCGCTCGCGCGCGCCACCAGTGTTTCGGTTTCGCGAACC
>NZ_JAGXJZ010000521.1:0-273 GCF_019091095.1 Achromobacter sp. GbtcB20
ATCAAACACAATGCTATTTTTTTGAACGTTCGCTAATCGGGAGAATAGATCCGTTATATGCCTTGGTGTTAAAACAATTCCAAGCGATCTCTTGTCGCCACCAGTGTACCGCAAGAATTCACCATAGAATTGGCCAATAACGTCGTAGTCATGATAAATACTGATGAAGGGCCATGCGTGGGTATTAATCTTGTCGATCAGGTTAAACAACGGACTTTCGCCTGTAGTCTTCTGAACGCGTCCGAGTTCAGGGTGAACGCGTAGATAAGAATA
>NZ_JAGXJZ010000522.1:0-273 GCF_019091095.1 Achromobacter sp. GbtcB20
GAGCCCCGCCTACGCCGCGCAGTACAAGACGTTTGTCGACCAGGTGCGTGCGGAAGAGGCAAAGCTGGGCAAGGGCACGCGCCTGACGGAAGCGGTCGCGCGCTACTACTACAAGCTGATGGCCTACAAGGACGAGTACGAGGTCGCGCGCCTGCATACCGATCCGGCGTTCCGCGAAAAGATCGCCAACATGTTCGAAGGCGACATCAAGCTGAAATTCCACCTGGCGCCGCCGCTGATGGCCAAGCACGACAAGGAAGGCCGCGCGATGAA
>NZ_JAGXJZ010000523.1:0-273 GCF_019091095.1 Achromobacter sp. GbtcB20
GGCGGCCCCTGGCTGTCCTCCTTCATGGCGGACCACGGCAACGGCAAGTTCGACGGCGCCTGGCTGGTCTCGAACTTCGAAAACCTGAACCCGGCCAATTCGCTCTGGGACAAGTACTACAACCTGTACGCCAAGATCGACACCGAGCCGCCGCGCTTCCTCGAGTTCGAGCGCTGGTGGGGCGGCTACTACCTGATGAACCGCGAAGAGATCGAGTGGATCACGCAGAATCTTTTTGTGGGCAACAAGCTCTGGACCGGCGACGTCAAGTCG
>NZ_JAGXJZ010000524.1:0-273 GCF_019091095.1 Achromobacter sp. GbtcB20
CCAGCAGCTGCGTGCGCTTCGGCACGCCGTGGAAACTCATCACCAGCTTCTGGCCGCGGCCGTGCGCGTCCCAGTGCGCCTGCACCGTGTCGTGCAGCGCGTCGATGTAGCCGTCGTGGTCGTGGTAGTGCTTCACCAGGCGCAGCTCGGGCACGTTGCGGATCGCTTTGTAGTGGGCAAACACGGCGTCCCAGATCGAGGCCGTGGTGGTGCCGGAATACTGCGGATACGAAGGCAGGATCGCGGTCCGGGCGCAGGCGTCGAGCTTCAACT
>NZ_JAGXJZ010000525.1:0-273 GCF_019091095.1 Achromobacter sp. GbtcB20
GCCGCGCGACACGCGCCTGCTGGCGCGCGCGCCGAACCTCGACCTGCAGCAGTCGGCCTCGCTGGTCGAGACGGCGCGCGCCACGCTGGCGCAGCTGCGCCGCCTACGCGCCCAGGACGCCAACACGCTGACCCTGCTGGTGGGCCAGCCGATCCCGGAGAACCTGCCGGCCGGCGCCACCCTGGCGACGACCGAGCTGCCCGACCTGCCGGCCGGGCTGCCCTCGGACCTGCTCGCCGTGCGTCCGGACATCCGCTCGGCCGAGCAGCAGCT
>NZ_JAGXJZ010000526.1:0-273 GCF_019091095.1 Achromobacter sp. GbtcB20
GATCGCGGGGATGTCGGCGCTCACCGCGATGTAGAAGGTGGTCTTCTCGTCGATCTTGCCCGAGTCGAGCATGCCGATGTGGTAGCAGGGCCGGTTTTCGCCGAGGGCGATGGCGAAGTACTTGGACGAGATCACGGTGTCGAGCAGCTCGCGGATGATCTGGTGCAGCTTCGTGAAGCCGGGGCCGGGGTCGGCGTGCTGGTAGGGCGGCAGGTCGGCCAGGGTCCAGCTCTTCGAGAAGGTCATCAGGCGTCCTGCCACGCCGAGCAGCTG
>NZ_JAGXJZ010000527.1:0-273 GCF_019091095.1 Achromobacter sp. GbtcB20
CGATTGCGAGATGCGCCCTTTCTGCATGTCGGCCAGCATGTTCTGCAGGCCCTGGGTCAGGCTTTCGCCCTTGGTCTCGAGCATCTTCTTCTGCGCTTCCGGGTTGGTCGCGAGGAAGTTCGCCGGCGACATGGCGTCGACCATCTGCTGCACCGCGAAACGGATCTTCTGGCGCTCGCGCGGCGGCGCCTCGACGGCGTCGGCCAGGGCCAGCATGAAGTCGGCGTTGGGCAGGTAGGATGCGGCGGAGAAGGCGGAGAAGGGATTGGCGGT
>NZ_JAGXJZ010000528.1:0-273 GCF_019091095.1 Achromobacter sp. GbtcB20
CCTCGCTGCCCCCGAACCGGCGCCGCGTGCTGGCCGCGGTCCCCTCCCCCCATATCTCCGGTTTCCCGTTCACCCAGCTGCTGCCGCGCCACCTCGGCCTGGCGCCGGACGCGGTGCTCGGCTGCCGCACGCGCCTGCCGTCCCAGCCCGCGCAACTGGCGGTGCCGGGCGACCTGGAGATCGCCCACCCCCAGTTCTGGCAGGCCGCCGTGGCCGCGGGGGAGCGGTTCCGGGACGACGTCGTCGGCGTCAGTTCCACCGCGCCTTGTCCGG
>NZ_JAGXJZ010000529.1:0-273 GCF_019091095.1 Achromobacter sp. GbtcB20
GTGATGGGGGTCGGGACCGCGGTCGCGCTGTACGTCGACACCGAGCCGACCTGCCGGGTGCTGTTCGATACGCGCCTGGCGAGCTGAGGGAGGCGGCGTTCGCGACGGTGGTGTGGTCGCGGTGCCGGCGGGGACTGCGACGCAAACCTAGGGTGGGCACGGCGTGCCCGCCCTACGTGGCCCGGCCCGCTTACTTCAGCTGCTTGAGCAGGAAGGTATAGGTCAGCGCCCACATGCGCGCGGTCTGGGCATTGTTGGCGGCGCCGGCATGGC
>NZ_JAGXJZ010000053.1:0-3254 GCF_019091095.1 Achromobacter sp. GbtcB20
TAGGCAACGGCAACCATGGCGTCCGAATCCCGCGCGTCGGCTTTCGATGCTACCGCGCACCACAAATCCCGAAAGGTACCCGGGAACAGGAGATCACTATGTTTTCCCATAACAAACGGCTGCAATACACCGTTCGTGTCAGCGAGACCAATCCAGGTCTAGCCAATCTGCTGCTGGAGCAGTTTGGCGGTCCGCAAGGCGAGCTTGCGGCAGCTTGTCGTTATTTCACGCAGGCGCTGGCCGAGGACGATCCCGGCCGCAAGGACATGCTGCTGGACATCGCCACCGAAGAACTCAGCCATCTGGAAGTCATCGGCACGATGGTCGCCATGCTGAACAAGGGCGCCAAGGGCGTGCTGGCCGAGGCCACGGATTCCGAGGCGGAAATCTACCGGCGGCTGAACGGACCTGGCAACGATTCGCACGTCACGCAGGTGCTTTACGGCGGAGGCCCCGCGCTGGTCAACTCCGGAGGCCAGTTGTGGAATGCCGGCTACATCGACACCATCGGCGATCCATCCGCCGACCTGCGGTCCAACATCGCCGCCGAGGCGCGCGCCAAGATCATCTACGAGCGGCTCATCAACGCGACGGACGATCCCGGCGTCAAGGACGCCCTGGGCTTTCTGATGACCCGTGAAGTGTCGCACCAGCGCTCCTTCGAAAAAGCGCTGTACTCGATGGAGCCGAACTTCCCGCCCGGAAAGCTGCCGGGCGACCCGCGGTTTGCCTCGGTCTACTTCAACATGTCGCAGGGCGAAGGCGACACGCGCGGGCCCTGGAACAGCGACGCGAATTTCGAATACGTGTCCGACCGGGAGCAACAGGGCGCCATCGATGGCGACGGCATGCCCAATGTAAACCTGACCGAAGAGGAAGCGCTGGCATTGCAGGCAATGGCGGCACGGACCGCCTCCGACCCCAGCAGCGACCCGGTGACAGGCACCGAACTCGGGCAGGTGAACTCGCCCGACGAGTTCAAGCAACCGTAAACCGCTGCGTGAGGCTATCCCCGCCACTGCCCTTGCGGCACGGCGGGGTTTATTGGAGGCGTGAATCGACGGCATCTGAACGCGAGCGCGTGCGTGCCGCAGCACATCTCGCGCCAGCAAGCGCTGTGCCGCCGAGCCCGGACGGCCGTCCGGTCAAGGATGCGTTTGCGGCACTGCCCAGGCATTCGGCCGTGGCACCCGGCCCTCACGCCGCGCGCGGTCGCGGTCGGCGCAGAAGTAGGCGACCGTCCGCGCGATGCCGTCGACGGGATGCACGCGCGGCGACCACCCCAGGCTGCGCTTGGCAAGCGAGATGTCCGGACACCGATGGGTCGGGTCGTCCACCGGCAAGGCACGGTGAACGACGGGTACGCGCGAACCAGTCAGTTCGCGCACCATGTCGGCCATTTCCAGCATCGTCAGCTCCACCGGATTGCCCAGGTTCACCGGCGTGTCCACCTCGATCGGGCTTTCCATCAGACGCAACAGCCCGTCGATCAAGTCGTCCACATAGCAGAAAGACCGCGTCTGCGTGCCGTCCCCGTACACGGTGAGGGGCTCGCCGGCCAAGGCCTGCACGATGAAGTTGGACACCACGCGGCCATCGTCGGGCGACATGTGCGGCCCGTAGGTATTGAAAATGCGCGCGATCTTCACCACCACGCCCTCGTGACGGGCGTATTCCATGAATATCGTCTCGGCGCAGCGCTTGCCCTCGTCATAACAGGACCGAGGGCCGACGGGGTTGACGTGGCCCCAGTAGCCTTCGCATTGGGGATGCTCCAGCGGATCGCCGTAGACTTCGCTGGTCGACGCCTGCAGCACGCGCGCGCCGGTGCGTCGCGCCAGCTCCAGCAACTGCATCGCGCCCAGCACGCAGGTGCGCAGCGTCTTGAGCGGATCCGCCTGGTAATGCACGGGCGATGCCGGGCAAGCCAGGTTGTAGATCCGGTCCACCGCCATGTCGCCCAGGGGCTCGACCACGTCGTGGCGAATCACCGTGAAGCGCGGATGCGACGCCAATGCCGCGACGTTACAGGCCCTGCCAGTCTGAAAATTGTCCAGGCACACCACCTGCCAACCGTCGTTGAGCAGCCGCGCGCAGAGGTTCGAGCCGAGAAAGCCGGCGCCGCCGGCGACCAGCGCGCGGCCGGTACGGGGGATTGCATCCATCATGCTGCCTCCATCAACGCATCGAACACGCCAAGCCAATCCGACACAAAGCGGTCCATGCCGAAGCGCTGCCGCGCCATGTCGCGGCCAGCAGAGCCCCAGGCCCGCGCAAGCTCCGGCTCGGCCAGCAACTGGCGTCCCACCTCCACCAGCCGGTCCAGGCGGTTGTCCACGTAGCCGTTCTCGCCGTTGCGTATCAGCACCGGCAGTTCCGTGCCGCCAAATCCCACTACCGGCACACCGCAGAGCATCGCCTCCACCAGAGAGAGGCCCAGACTGGCGTACCGGATTGGACTGAAGAAATACCGGTAGCGCGACATGAACGCCGCCACTTCCATGTTGGGCACCTCGCCCAGTCCGCCCAGCCGCTCGGAATCCATGCCGATCAGATCCAGCGGCGTGCGGGCCCGCACGTGTTCGAATACATCGACGCCGATGCGCCGGCCACGGCGCGCCAGGTGGTTGACCACGACGATGCCTTTTTCGATGCCGCCGTCATAGGTCACGGCTGGCTCGGGCACGCCATGCTCGACCACGCGGCTGGGCATGTCCGCGCAATCCCACATCACGGCGTTGTACGGCGTCACGTGCACGATCATGCCCTTGTCATGCCGGAACACGTGGCGCGTCTCCGTGGGATGCGGCATGGGCGGATCGTGTTCCAGATACGCGGATGGCAAGGCGCGCTGCGCGTCGCTGAGCAACAGCCGCGCGTCCTCCAGATTCTGGCGCGACTGATACAGCACGCAGTCGAACTCCATATCCCGCAAGTTGAAGGCGGGCGCCTCGGTGAGGCCCGCGCCCCACGGGATGCGGTTGCCCAGCGCCCCGTAGCCGGGCGCGCGGCCGGGCAGAACCGGCACGATGAAGTCATGCGGCACCTGACTGAGCGCATACAGATAATTCCCATGCACGTGCCAGGTCAGAATGCGCAGGCGGCGCTGCGGGTGGACGGCAGGCGTCATTGTCTTCCCCTTGCACGCTGGCGGTTCGCTTCACGAAGCCCCTGAGGCACCGTGACAGCCAGCGCGCACGGGTGGCCGATCGGACAATGCTCGTAGGCGCAGGGCCGGCACGGCGCATCGCCGG
>NZ_JAGXJZ010000530.1:0-272 GCF_019091095.1 Achromobacter sp. GbtcB20
GCCGGGGCCCCCGTGCGGCTGGCGGCCGGCAGCCTGCGCCCGGCCTTCGGCGAGACCCTGGCGGCCTGGCGCGCCGCCGGCGGCGCCGATTTCGCGGTTCAGTACGGCCCCTCGGGCAAGCTGCGCAAGGAGATCGAAGGCGGCCGCGCCGTCGACCTGTTCGCCTCGGCCTCGCCCGGGCACACCGAGGCGCTGGCGCGCCCGGGCCTGCTGGGCGTGTCCCGCGTCTTCGCCCGCCACGCGCTGTGCGTGGTGTCCACGCCCGAGCGCGG
>NZ_JAGXJZ010000531.1:0-272 GCF_019091095.1 Achromobacter sp. GbtcB20
TAACGGTAGTTTTCTCGGTGGCTGTATTTGCGGTGGCAGTTCCCCTTGTGGTAACGCTTTTTATGGCTTTAGCCATGACGCACAAGTGGAAGAGACATCGGAAGTGAATAGCATTATTTTGCCTGGCGGATATGCTTCGGTCTCCAAGTCGAACACGGTAGTCGCCGCAGTGTGGCAAAATTCAACTTGCCAAAATGATGAAAATTTTAATCAAGCAAAAATATTGGTCTTGTCTTACGGCATTACCACTCATGTATTTTATTGGAATACTT
>NZ_JAGXJZ010000532.1:0-272 GCF_019091095.1 Achromobacter sp. GbtcB20
GGCCAGGGTGGCGGCGGTCTGCACGGCCAGGTATTCGGCGTTGCCGGTCTGGCTCGCGTGCACCACCAGCCAGTCGGCGCCGCCTTGCTGCAGCGGACGGCGGGAACTGGCGCGGGCGCGCCAGATGGCGGCGCACATCGCCAGGTAGCCGCCGGACAGGGCCAGCGCGCCGCCCAGGCGCATGGGGTCGATCGTCAACGTCATTGCAGCAGGTCGCGCCAGGCGGCGGAAGTGTGTTGGACCAGGCCGCCGGCGCGCCGGACCAGGTAGCG
>NZ_JAGXJZ010000533.1:0-272 GCF_019091095.1 Achromobacter sp. GbtcB20
GTTGAAGCCGCGCAGGTAGAACTGGTTGGCCTTGCCTTCGCCGCTGTGCTGGCTGGCGATCAGGCCCGGCATGGCTTCCAGCATTTCGCCGGGGCGGTAAGCGGTGCGCGCGGCCAGGTCCTTCTGGCCGACGGTGCCGGCGTTGGGGGAATCGGCGATGCCGAGCTGGCTCATGCGCGAGCCTTCGACCAGCACGCGCTGCAGCACGAGGTCGTCGGCCTGCGCGGCGTGATGGATGAATAATGCAGGCAAGGCGCAGAGCAGTGCGCGGG
>NZ_JAGXJZ010000534.1:0-271 GCF_019091095.1 Achromobacter sp. GbtcB20
GAACTGGGTCCACATTTCCGGGCTGAAGGGCTTGCCTTCCAGGGCGCCGGCGGCGCTGCTGGTGAACTTGTTCTGGATGTCGGTGAAGGCCTGGACGTTCTTTTCCAGGTAGGAGCCCATCATGCCCTGCATCGCGTGGCCGTAGTAGCGGATGATCTGGGCCAGTACCGAGCTCGAGAACATCGGCACGCCGTTCGCTTCTTCCTCCAGGATGATCTGCAGCAGGATGCTGCGGGTCAGGTCCTCGTTCGTCTTGGCGTCGACCACCGTG
>NZ_JAGXJZ010000535.1:0-271 GCF_019091095.1 Achromobacter sp. GbtcB20
CAGCTTGAGCGCCTGCGGCACCAGCGCACTGGCCGGTGACAGCACGCTGCCGATGCAGACCCGCCCGCCGAAGCCGGCCTGGCCCTGGATGATTTCCTGGTGCGCCGCATCCATCTCGGCCAGCGCCGCGCTGGCGCGCCGGATCAGCACCTTGCCGTACCAGGTCGGCGCCACCCCGCGCGGCAGGCGCTCGAACAGGGGAACGCCGAGCGCGTGCTCGAGTTCGCCGGTCAGCTTCGAGGCGCCGGGCTGGGTCAGGCCGGCCGCCTCG
>NZ_JAGXJZ010000536.1:0-271 GCF_019091095.1 Achromobacter sp. GbtcB20
TGCCGCGCGTCGGACTGCCAGTCGTAGCTGAAGCCCGCCGCCCGTTGCAGGCGATCCGCGCCGCGACCCTCAACGTGGCCGCGCCGCTGGCGCTGGCCGGCGCCCTGGTGCGCGCCAGCGTGGGTGCCGAGCGGCGTATCCTGCACGTGTCGAGCGGGGCGGGGCGCTCGGCCTATCCCGGCAGGAGCGTGTACTGCGCCACCAAGGCCGCGCTCGACCGCCATGCCGAAGCGGTGGCCCTCGACGGCGACGCCACCGTGCGCGTGTGCAG
>NZ_JAGXJZ010000537.1:0-271 GCF_019091095.1 Achromobacter sp. GbtcB20
TGGGCCTGTTGCCATCGACTCTTGAATTTATACGTCCCTTCGCCGTAGGTGGAGCGGCCGAAGTCGAACTGGCGCACGCCGGTTTCGCATAAATGCGACTGGATCGCCCAATACAACAGCATATTGGGCGCCAGCGGGTTGTAGTCGGCCAGGGTCGAGGCCCAGGGAATGACGGCCTGGTCGCCGCACAGCAGCACCCAGCCGGCGCCGACGGCCTTGCCTTCGTGGCGCACGATGACGATGAACATGTCGCCCGCCGCGCTGTAATGAC
>NZ_JAGXJZ010000538.1:0-271 GCF_019091095.1 Achromobacter sp. GbtcB20
TCCAGCGTAAGGCCCAGTAACGAGTAACACAGCGCAGCCCCCGGGGCTGCGCTTCTCTTTTCAGAATCAAGGATTTCAGCACATGCGCCCTCTGTACAACGCGACCAAGATCGTTGCCAGCATCGGCCCTGCCTCGACCGACTTCGACATCCTCGTGAAAATGATCCGCGCCGGCGTCGACGTCGTGCGCCTGAATTTTTCGCACGGTAAGGCGCAGGACCACATCGACCGCGCCGCGCTGGTGCGCCGCGCCGCCGCCGAATGCGGCACC
>NZ_JAGXJZ010000539.1:0-270 GCF_019091095.1 Achromobacter sp. GbtcB20
CCTGAACGCCGCGGTCGAAGCAGCGCGTGCGGGCGAGCAGGGGCGCGGCTTCGCCGTCGTCGCCGGCGAAGTGCGCAGCCTGGCCCAGCGCTCGGCCGGCGCCGCCAAGGAAATCAAGGCCCTGATCGACGACTCGGTGCACAAAGTCGGCCAGGGCAACGCGCTGGTGGGCGAAGCCGGCCAAACCATGCGCGAGGTGGTCTCCTCGGTGCAGCAGGCCGCCACCATCATGCATGACATCACGCTGGCCAGCCGCGCACAGGGCGGCGA
>NZ_JAGXJZ010000054.1:0-2161 GCF_019091095.1 Achromobacter sp. GbtcB20
GTACGCGCAGCTCGACGCCTGGGCGATCTTTCCGGACTTCGAGGCCCGTATCCGTGACCTGCTGATCCACCGCCAGGCGCTCGATCGCATCATGATCGGTTTCAACGGGACGAGTGTCGCCGCCAACACCGATCCGGCCGCCAATGCGCTGCTGCAGGACGTGAACAAGGGCTGGCTGCAGAAGATGCGCGAAAGCGCCGAAGAGCGCGTGATGGCCGATGGAAAGACGGCCGGCAAGGTGCAAGTGGGCGCCACCGGCGATTACAAGAACCTGGACGCGCTCGTGTACGACGCCGTCACGCTGCTGGACCCGTGGCACCGTGAAAACTCCCAGCTCGTCGCCATCGTGGGCCGGGGCCTGATGCACGACAAGTACTTTCCGCTGGTTAATCAGGACAGCCGCGCCACCGACACGCTGGCCGCCGACCTCATCATCAGCCAGAAGCGGATCGGCGGCCTGGCGGCGGTGCAGGCGCCGTTCTTCCCGGAGAAAAAGGTACTTATCACCTCGCTGGACAACCTTTCCCTGTACTGGCAAATCGGCGCGCGCCGTCGTCACGTCGAAGAGAACGCCAAGCGCAGCCGCGTGGACACCTACGAAAGCTCGAATGACGACTACGTGGTGGAGGACTTCGGCCTGGCCGCGCTGGTGGAAAACATCGAGCTGGTGGAAGCCTGACCATGACCAGCCCCGCACAACGACACCGCACGAGGGTGCTGGCCGCCAAGGCGAGCGCGGCCGATGGCGCCGCGCCCGCCGTGGTGGGCGGCATCTTCGGCCAGATGATGGCCAAGCTCACCCAGGACCGGCGCCGCCTGCACGATATCAAGTCCGTAGAGCGCAAGGTTGCGCTCAAACGCGAGTTGGTCCCGGAGTACCAGGACTATCTCGATGGCGTGCTGAGCGGCGACACCGGCCAGCAGGACGAGGTACTGGCCACGCTGATGGTGTGGCAATTCGATATCGGCGACTTCGCGCGCGGCCTGACGCTGGCCGACTACGTGATGAGACATGGCCTGGCGCTACCTGAACGCCTCAAGCGCAACACGGCCACGCTGCTGCTGGACGAAGTGGCCGGCGCCATTGCTGGCGGCGCTGTCCCCAAGCATGACGAAGCCATGCAGCTGCTGCAGGAGGTCGCGCGCCTGGTGGATGGCCAGGACGCGCCTGACCAGGCCCGGGCCAAGCTTCACCTGGCCATCGGCAAGACCCTTGCCGAGCAGGCTGGCGACGAGCCGCGCGGCGCGCTACTGGACATGGCGCGCGCCGCCGTCGCGCAGTTGCGCCGTGCGGTGGACCTACACAGCGGAGTCGGCTGCAAGAAGCTCATCGAGCAGCTGGAACGCAAGATCAAGAACGCCGGCCAGGCCGGCTAACCGAGTGCCCCAAAGCGCACGGCGGCGCGGGCGGAAGGCTGGTCCCCGACTTGCCGGATGCCCGCCCACCGCCGACCTAAAAAGCCGACCCCATGAGCTTCATCGCCCCAGCCCCCGCAACCCGCACTGTTCCCCCCCAGGTCATCACCAACGATGGCTATTTCCCGGACATCCAACTGGACGCCGCCCGCCAGGCGCTGCGCCTTGATGGCACCGTGACAGATGAGCGCCTGCGCTTCGCTTTGGTGGGAGCGCTATTGGAAGTGGGTAACAGCCTAGCTGCGTGGAAGGCCGCGCAACTGGCGCGCGGTCATACTCAGCTGGCCGACGTGCCAGCGGACAAGGTGGATGGCAAAAGCCGGCTGCAGCATGCCTATGTCCGGGCTGTCTACAGCTTGACCAAGGCGGACCTCATCGAGCGCATGACCGATTACGACACCACGGCCGCCGGACAAAAGCGCGCGGAGTGGTTGGGCGAAGCGTCCGACGATCACCGCCGCAACGCGCGCTTTGCCATCGCCGACGTGATGGCCGCCCCGCGCGCCGTTGTGGAGCTGATCTGATGCTGGTCCGCGCGCTTCAAGGCGACACGGTGGACGCGCTGTGTTGGCGGCACCTTGGCACAACCCGCGACGTGGTGGAGCAAACCTACGAACTCAATCCCGGCTTGGCCGACCTGGGCGCGGTGCTGCCGCATGGCCAGGTCGTGACGCTGCCGGAAAGCACCCCTCCACCATCGGCGGCGCCTGCCGTCAAACTCTGGGATTGGTCCAATGGCCGAACC
>NZ_JAGXJZ010000054.1:2171-2680 GCF_019091095.1 Achromobacter sp. GbtcB20
CGACCGTATCAACCGCCGTGGCCACCACGCTGGTGGCGGGCACGGCTTTGTCGCAAATCTTGCCTCTGATCGACGCCAATGCCGCCTTTGGCGCCGTGATGGGCGCGGCCCTGGTGGCGAGCACCAAGAAAGACCTCACCGCCTGGAAGCGCTTCGCGTCCTTCCTTGTGTCTGGTCTGTGCGGCTACGGCGGCGCGGGCGAGATTGTGGCCCGCGAGCTGGCCAAGGAGACCTTTTTGCCGGCCCTCGTCGGCGCCGTCGTCATCGTGCCGTTGGCGTTGAAGCTGCTGGACAAGGCGCCCGACTTTGACCTGAGCGCCATTTCTCGCGCCTTTGGGGAAAAGAAATGACCGACCTTCACCCTACTCCTACCCTGTCCGCCATCGCTGTCGCCTGCGCCGTCTTTTACGCCCTGACGGCGGGGCGCTTCCTCTGGTACCGACCCAACGGCAGCCGCCACCGTCGCGCCCTGTCCTGCCTGGCGAGCGCGCTGATCGCGGCGCTCTTCT
>NZ_JAGXJZ010000540.1:0-270 GCF_019091095.1 Achromobacter sp. GbtcB20
GACAGTGTGCCAGGTTGGTTTGCCCCGCTCCAAAGTGGACGGCACCAGCTTTGAACGTCACTCCGGCAATTCTGCGCTCCTGGTCCAAGCCGGCAAGCTATGGGATGGTCAGCAGTTCGTCCAGCAGCCAATCCCTTATGGAGCATTGCCCCGGCTCATGCTGGCTTGGATGAACACCTATGCGGTGCGTTTCAAGCCCCAAGAAATTCCGGTAGGAGACAGCGCAAGTGACTTTTTGCGGATGCTGGGTAAGGGAACAAACGGCGGGCG
>NZ_JAGXJZ010000541.1:0-270 GCF_019091095.1 Achromobacter sp. GbtcB20
CGTCGGCCCGCGCATGATCGAGCTGAATGTGCGGCCGGACCAGATTGGTTGTGCGCGGATCAATTTGCCGCTGAAGCAGGTGGATCGGTGGATGAGCGCGGCCTGATGGTTGCCTGAAGTATTGATATTGTCTTTTTGTCAAAATATCTGTAATAAGTAGCACCGGTTTTTGTTGCTGGCGCAAGGGGCATAAGTGATGCAATTGCAAAAACTGCATCATGAAAACTTCAATCCTCTCGCCATCCTTCCTCGCCCTCATTCTTCTGTCGG
>NZ_JAGXJZ010000542.1:0-270 GCF_019091095.1 Achromobacter sp. GbtcB20
TGTTCGTCGGCCAGGCGCTGGCCCGTCCCGGCATGGACCGCGTCTTCAGCCGCCTGATGCACACCGGCGCCGCCCTGTGCGTGATCGCGGCGCTGGCCTACGCCTCGGGCCTGATCGGGGTCGACATGCTGGCCGCGATCGTCAGCACCCTGGGCATCATGCCGATGCTGCTCGGGCTGCCGGGCGCCTTCATGCGCGCGCGCCGCGGCGACCGGGTCGGCATCTACTTCCTGGTCGGCTGGACCATCAGCTTTTCCAGTTCGCTGGTGC
>NZ_JAGXJZ010000543.1:0-270 GCF_019091095.1 Achromobacter sp. GbtcB20
CCAGGGCGTGGCCCGCGGCATCGCCGCCGAACTGCTACCTACCTTGAACAGCCTGGCTGGTGCGTTCTTAACGGCGATGACCGAGGGTGACCGCCTCAAATCCATTGGCCAAGTGATCGCAGGTGTGTTCAAGGTGCTGTACACCAGCGGCGCACACACGGTGCAAATGTTCTCGACCGTACGGCAGGTGATAGGTGGCTTTGCGACCATGATCACGACCAATCTTTCCGGTGCGATCGATGTGTTGTCGTAGGTGGCCGGCGGCGACTT
>NZ_JAGXJZ010000544.1:0-270 GCF_019091095.1 Achromobacter sp. GbtcB20
TGCTCGGGAAGCCTTCATCTTCATCGTCGTCGCTGCCGCCGCAGCCTCCCAGCGTGACCGCGAACGCAACGACTGCCAGCCCACACTTTAAAAAATTCCTTAGTTTCATTTTATCCTCCAGATCTGTGACGAACAGTGGAAAAAGCTTTCAGGAACGAGCAGTGGCATGAAGGCAAGGGGGCGCCGGTCACGCTTGCTTCTTTCTGGAGTATAGGTACAGGGGATTGCTGCACACGCAGGCAGCACGATTCAATCATCGTCGACACCGGT
>NZ_JAGXJZ010000545.1:0-270 GCF_019091095.1 Achromobacter sp. GbtcB20
CGCGGCGTGACCGTGCCCTTCGCGCAGATCAGCCTGGACCGCAGCATCGCGATCTACCGCGAACGCTTCTCCAGCGCCAGGGACCTGACCTTCGTGATGGTCGGCAGTTTCGACCTGAAGACCGTCAAACCGCTGCTCGCGACCTACCTCGGCTGCCTGCCCACGCCCGACATCCCGACCGACTACCGCGACGTCGGCCTGCGCCCGGGGAAGGGCGTGGTCTAGCGCGCGGTGTACAGCGGCACCGAGCCGAAGAGCACGGTCTCGCTG
>NZ_JAGXJZ010000546.1:0-270 GCF_019091095.1 Achromobacter sp. GbtcB20
GCGTGGGTGCCGATCACGAGGTGCGCCTCGCCCGACTCGGCCATTTCGCTGGCGGCCGTCTATTCCTTTTTCTTGAGGCTGCCGGTGAGCCAGGCGACCTTCACGCCGAGCGGCTCCATCCAGGCGGCGATCTTCCTGAAATGCTGCTCGGCCAAAATCTCGGTCGGCGCCATCAGCGCGGCCTGGTAGCCGCTGTCGATCGCCTGCGCCGCCGCCAGCGCGGCCACCACCGTCTTGCCGCTGCCGACGTCGCCCTGCAGCAGGCGCTGC
>NZ_JAGXJZ010000547.1:0-270 GCF_019091095.1 Achromobacter sp. GbtcB20
GGTGAACGACCTGCTCGACGTCTCGCGCGTCACGCGCGGCATGGTGCAGCTGGAGATGGCCGAGGTCGACGTCAAGGCGGTCGTCACCCAGGCCGCCGAGCAGGTCCATCCCTTGATCGTGGCCGGCAAGCACGCGCTGGTGGTGCAACTGGGCACGGCGCGCGCGAGCGGGCTGGGCGACCGCGCGCGCCTGGTCCAGGTCACGGCCAACCTGCTGGCCAATGCGGCCAAGTACACGCCCGCCCGCGGTAAGATCATGCTGACGGTGAC
>NZ_JAGXJZ010000548.1:0-270 GCF_019091095.1 Achromobacter sp. GbtcB20
CGCTGTCCGTTGCGGTAGTCGAGCATCGAGGCGATGGTGGTCGACTTGCCCGAGCCGGTGGCGCCGACCACCAGGGTGCGCTTGGCGATGTCGGCGCTGGTTGTGGCGCTGTTCGAGGCCAGCGTGTAGTTGGCTGCGTGCGTACCGCCGAGCGTGATGCCGGTGACGACGACGGTCTTGCCGGTGCCGGCATTCTTGTCGGAGAAACGGGCCACGCCGTCGTAGCTCAGCACGTCGCCGACGATGCGGTCGTCGCCGAAGTTCACGCCC
>NZ_JAGXJZ010000549.1:0-269 GCF_019091095.1 Achromobacter sp. GbtcB20
GCTGAAGGACTCGGAGAAGCATTACCACGGCAAGGCCGCATCGGTAGTGCTGGATGATTTCCACTCTGCATTGGTGGAGAAATACGGTTCGGCGGCCGTGCGCAAACAGGCGCGCTCGATCAACGTGGATTTCGGTGTTCACATCGACGCGGTTGTCAACACGGTCTACCGGGTGGTCAGCGCGGTTGCTGTGCCCGCATTCGACACCGGCGACCAGTATGTGATCCCCGCTACGGCGGCCGGTAAGTGGATCAAGACGTGCCCCGAGA
>NZ_JAGXJZ010000055.1:0-2541 GCF_019091095.1 Achromobacter sp. GbtcB20
TGTTCCTGCCCTCCTTGATTTCCTTGCGGCGATGCTCGACCCACGCATCGAAGCCGGCCTTGAAGGTGTAGTCGGCCGCAAGCTTGACCGCGTGTCGCTTCTGTTTCCGATCGGTATGGGGGTTGACGCCCTTTGCCAGAAGCGCCCGGGCTTCGTCGCGCAAGGTGCGCGCTTCGCGCAAGCCGATCTCGGGGTAGTTCCCCAGGGAGGTGCGCTTTTGCTTGCCCAGCCAGTAATAGCGCAAATGCCACGACTTGCCGCCGGTGCGGGCGACCACCAGGCCGAGGCCATCGGTGTCGGGGATGCTGTAGGTTTTCTCGGCGGCCTTGGCTTGCCGCACGGTCAGATCAGAGAGTGTCATCATCAAGCTCCTAAGTCTTGGACTTAGGCCCGATGCTGCTTGTCATCCCGATCCAACCCCAGCAACAACCCGGAACCGGCACGACCCGCATTCTTTGGCCTTGTTTTTGGCCTCAAAAATGGTGGCTGTCAGTGGACTTCCGTGGCTTTCGCTGGAATGAAAAAAGGAGCCGAAGCTCCTCTTTTCAATGACTTACAGACGTCAGTGGAAGTCTGTAGATCATAAATTGGAGCGGGAGACGAGTCTCGAACTCGCGACCTCAACCTTGGCAAGGTTGCGCTCTACCAACTGAGCTACTCCCGCGGGGGTACTACTTTGCTGTACTACTTTGCCGTACTGCTTTGCGGTACAGCTTTCCCACTGCTTTATTTGCTTTTAGTGAAAGCCTGCATTGGTATCAGGGCTGTTCAGCAAAGAAAGCGATTGTACATGCTTTTTAGGGTCTTTGCACTGCAGATCGAAATCTGGAGCGGGAGACGAGTCTCGAACTCGCGACCTCAACCTTGGCAAGGTTGCGCTCTACCAACTGAGCTACTCCCGCATTTGCACACTGACCGCATCGCTGAGGGTCCGTTTGAATCTTGAGAATTCTGGCGGCTGGCCGATCAGCGAGGCGAGAGTATACATTAATTTTTTCATCCATCAAGCCGATGCGCCTGCGTTGGCGAACCCGGTGTTTCAGGCATGAAAAAAGGGCCTTTCGGCCCTTGCTTTCAACGATTTGCAGCGATTTGAAAAAGCGCTGCAGATCAAAATCTGGAGCGGGAGACGAGTCTCGAACTCGCGACCTCAACCTTGGCAAGGTTGCGCTCTACCAACTGAGCTACTCCCGCATTGGTTCCGTAAACTGCCCAGAACCGCTTTTCTTATTCACTCTGACCAACTTGGTTATCGATCAGAAGGCGCGCAGTCTAGCACGATTTTTTGAGCTTGTCCTGAGCCGGTCTGGCTGGCTGCGATTTACGCTGTAAATCGGGTCAAGCACTCAATCAAGTAAACTGAGCGAAGACAGAAACTATAGCATACCTCGTAGCACTCATGTCAAATTCCTTCGCGGGATCCGCGCCCGATTCCTTGTCTTCGTCCGTGCAGGACCTCACTGGTCTGAATACGTTGGGACTGGCATCGCGGGCCGATGCGTTCGTCGCGCTGCGCGAGCCCGCGCAATTGCCCGCGTTGTCCGCCCTGGCGCAAACGGCGCCGTCGTTGCTCGTGCTGGGCGGCGGCAGCAACGTGGTGCTGCCCGAGCGCGTGCCCGGCCTGGTTGCGCGCGTGGCCTTCCAAGGTGTGCGGCTGCTGGAATCGCGGCCGGACGCGTGGATCGTCGAAGCGGCAGGCGGCGAGAGCTGGCATGGATTCGTGTCGGCCTGCGTCGCGCAGGGATGGGATGGCCTGGAAAATCTGGCGTTGATCCCCGGCACCGTGGGCGCGGCGCCCGTGCAGAACATCGGCGCCTATGGCGTCGAGCTGCAGGAACGCCTTCACAGCCTGACGGCTTGGGATGTGCGCGAGGCGCGCTTTGTGGAAATGCAGGCGGCCGATTGCCAGTTCTCGTACCGCGACAGCGTGTTCAAGCATGATGCGCCCGGGCGCTGGATCATCGTGAGCGTGCGCTTTGTCTTGCCGCGGCCGTGGCGGCCGGTGCTGGCGTATCCCGATCTGCAACGCCATCCGCGGCTGTCGGGCGCATCGCCCAGCGCGCGCGATGTCTTCGATGCGGTGTGCGAGATCCGGCGCGCCAAGCTGCCCGATCCCGCGGTCACGGGCAATGCCGGCAGCTTCTTCAAGAATCCCATCGTGCCGGCCGCCCAGCGTGACGCGTTGGCGCAGCGCTTTCCTGGCCTGGTGTCGTACGCGCAGGCGGACGGCCGCTTCAAGCTGGCCGCAGGCTGGCTGATCGATCAGTGCGGCTGGAAGGGAAGGGCGCTGGGGGCGGCGGGCGTGCATGACCGCCAGGCGCTCGTGCTCGTCAATCGCGGGGGCGCCACCGCCGCAGACATCATGGGATTGGCGCGCGCGGTGCAGGATGCGGTGGCCGATCGCTATGGCGTGCGCCTGGAGCCCGAGCCGGTCGTGGTGTGACCGGGCAGGCATTCCGGCATGAAAAAATCTATGGTCAGCCCGATTTTTGCAAGCGGGTTTGTGTTGGCGTAAATTGGGCTTTGCTCAAATCTATTCGG
>NZ_JAGXJZ010000550.1:0-269 GCF_019091095.1 Achromobacter sp. GbtcB20
ATGAACCGTCCCCGGGGGACAGCTTGGTCGTCATAGTAACGAAAGCCGCCAAGCTTCTTCTCAGGCTGGGCAAGCAATCCCCGCCGCTCATAGAACCGGACAGTTTCGACATTGACACCCGCTTCTGCTGCAAGTTTCCCGATAGTAAATGCCTGATGCATATATGTCCCTCCGGTCTCAAAAAATTCGCTTGGCTCCGTACTATTGTACGGACTCTATACTACGTTTACCAGCCTTACTTTGGAACGTGGATGAACACAGAAAACCTT
>NZ_JAGXJZ010000551.1:0-269 GCF_019091095.1 Achromobacter sp. GbtcB20
ATCTGGTGGGTCGGCAGCGTGCCCGAACGCAGGCCGCGCTCGTGGTCGCCGCCGTGCATCTGCGCTTCCAGGCGCACGCGCGGCTTGCGGCGCACGTACAGGGCGCCCACGCCTTTCGGGCCATAGGTCTTGTGCGCGGTGAAGGTCATCAGGTCGCACTTGGTCTTTTCCAGGTCGATCTCGACCTTGCCGGTCGCCTGCGCGGCGTCGCAATGGAAGATGATGCCCTTCGAGCGGCAAAGGTCGCCGATGGCGTTGATCGGCTGGAT
>NZ_JAGXJZ010000552.1:0-269 GCF_019091095.1 Achromobacter sp. GbtcB20
CGCGGGATGGGAAACGCCGCGACGCCGGGCCTGGCCGCGGTCGAGCCGGTCGAAGGCGAGGCCGGGCCAGACGAAGCCTGGGTGATCCTGAAGCCCTACCAGGAGCAGGGCGGCGCCGACAGCGGGCCGGGCGCGCGGCGCGACCAGCCGGCGCACCTGAAACTGCGCTTTGCCCGCGTCGACGCCGGCGCCGGCGTGCCCGGGCGCAGCGTCGTCTTCATGGAGGACGTGAGCGCCATCGAAAACCAGGCGCAGCAGCTGAAGCTGGC
>NZ_JAGXJZ010000553.1:0-269 GCF_019091095.1 Achromobacter sp. GbtcB20
TTCAACCTGGCGACCTGGCACACGATCAACCAGGCGTATACGAGGAAGAGCACCGCCCAGCTGGCCGACCTGGTGCGCGACGCGCGCGAGCCGGCCAAGCTGCAGCGCCTGCAGCACCTGATCGACGAGCGCGCCGGCCACTGGCTGGCGATGCAGGTCGAGGGCGCCAAGATCGGTTTGTCCGATCACGACACGGTCGCCCTGGAACTCGAGCGTCTTTCGCCGCCCGAGACCCTGGCCGTTCAACGGGTGCAGTTCGAGGCGGCGAT
>NZ_JAGXJZ010000554.1:0-269 GCF_019091095.1 Achromobacter sp. GbtcB20
TCAAAAGTCGGCGCGCTGCCGGCGCCCAAGCTGCGCGCCCTGGTCGACGAAGCCCGTCAATACAGTTTCGATTTCCTGGGGTGGAAAAAGGAGTACGTGCTCAAGCAGCACTGGCTGGCCCATGCGAAGACCACTTGCCCGCGCTGCCACATCCCTTTCAAAAAAGCCCACCTCGGCCGCAGCAACCGGCGCAGCTTCTTCTGCGAGCGTTGCCAGAAGCGCTATGAGTGAGTCATTCATCCAACACTGCCGGTGTTGCCTCGCGAACG
>NZ_JAGXJZ010000555.1:0-269 GCF_019091095.1 Achromobacter sp. GbtcB20
GCCCGCTGCCGAAAGAACTGGATTTTATCAACAAGTTTCGGGTCACTAATCAGGCCCTTGGGCACGCGTCCTGGCGAAACAACTCGTTCGAAGCTGACACGTGGGAATGCACGTTCGGCCCCGAAAAGACATTCATCGACTTCCGAAAGGTAATCGACGATGGCTCCTTGCTCACAGCCCCAACGAATAGCTCCCTGCTGAGCAGCATCAAGCGATTCCTTTGCCTGCAAACCCATCCGTCACTCACAGGTAGCATCACGGTCAACCTG
>NZ_JAGXJZ010000556.1:0-269 GCF_019091095.1 Achromobacter sp. GbtcB20
TCGGGTCGCCGATCGACAGGCTGCGCTCCAGCAGGATCAGGAAGCCGGACACGTAGTTGCTGGCGATACGCTGCATGCCCAGGCCCAGGCCGACGCCGAGCGCGCCGCCGAACACCGACAGCACGGTCAGGTCGAGTCCGACCAGCCCCAGGCTGACCAGCACCGAGACCAGGATCAGCACCGCGCGCCCCAGCCGCGCCAGCACCACGCGCACCGAGGTGTGCATGCCCTCCAGGCGCATCAGGCGCTCTTCCAGCGCGGCGCCCGCC
>NZ_JAGXJZ010000557.1:0-269 GCF_019091095.1 Achromobacter sp. GbtcB20
GTTGAAACCGTAGGGCACGCGGTCGACGTTCAGGCGCGTGCCGCCGATGTAGTCGCTGGTGACGCGCAGGGTGCCGGTGCCGCTCATCGAGCTGCCCGAGTACAGGCTGATGCGGTCGGGTCCCGTGCCGCCCGATTCGATCACCACCGGCGCCAGCGGGCGCACGGTGGCGCTGGCGCCGCGCGGCGCGCTGGCAAGCGCATAGCCGCCCGTATCGGTAAAGCGCGTGTTACAGCCGATCAGGATCGGGTCGTTCAGGCCGAAGCCGG
>NZ_JAGXJZ010000558.1:0-269 GCF_019091095.1 Achromobacter sp. GbtcB20
TGCGCTACGAGTCCAGCCCGAAGCGCGCGGCGGAACTGGCGCTCGAGATCGGCGCCACCGTGGTGCTGGACGACCTGCGCATGCCCGACCTCGACGGCTTCGAGGTGACGCGCCTGCTGCGCGCCAACCGCGACACCGAACACATTCCCGTCATCCTGCTGTCTTCCGAAGACGATCCGGAGATCAAGGCGCGCGCGTTTGCCTCCGGCGCCAACGACTACATGGTCAAGTGGCCCGACCCGCGCGAGCTGGTTGCGCGCTACGGCGGA
>NZ_JAGXJZ010000559.1:0-269 GCF_019091095.1 Achromobacter sp. GbtcB20
CGGCACCCTGGCCGCCAACCCCAGCTGCCTGTATCCGGACGCCGTGCGCGCCACCGTGCTGCTCGAGGCGCCGCTGCATTTCGAGCCGAGCACCTGCTGCTTCTCGCCGCTGATCAAGCAAACTCCCGATGCGCGCAAGATCGCCGTCACCTTCGGCCAGGTGCCCGGCGTGTTCCTGAACATGATGAGCGCAATGGCCGAGCCCCAGGCCTTCCAGTGGGAGCGCACGCTCGTCCGCTGCATGTCCATGGCCCCCCCCCAGGCGCTGG
>NZ_JAGXJZ010000056.1:0-2468 GCF_019091095.1 Achromobacter sp. GbtcB20
CTGTTGATTTGCAGGCAGAGTTGACCCACTTTTACGTTTGATTTGCATCTAATTCTGACCCACCTCGTGAACACTATCCTGCTCGGTACCCGTGCAGGAGACAGGAGTGATCGACGTGGCTCTTCTCAGCATTATTCGCCGTTGGCACTTGCGTGATCATGTCTCTTTACGAGAGATTGCCAAGCGACTTGGCATATCGCGCAACACGGTGCGACGCTATCTGCGCTCGGGCACCATTGAACCAACCTACAGCCGTGCGGCTGGGCCTACAGTTCTAGACGGCTATGCGGAGAAGCTTTCGGCATGGCTCAAGGCCGAGGCCAACCGCACACGCAAGCAGCGACGCTCGCTGTTGCAGCTGCACCAGGATCTCTGCGCTCTAGGCTACACGGGCTCTTACGACCGTGTCGCCGCTTTCGCGCGACGATGGCGACAGGAACAACAGGAGCGCTCTCAGACTTCAGGACGGGGCACATTCGTGCCATTGACGTTCCCACCGGGCGACGCCTTTCAGTTTGACTGGAGCGAGGACAGTGCGGTGATCAATGGCGAGCGCACCAAGCTCCAGATCGCGCAGTTCAAGCTTTGCCACAGTCGCGCCTTCTTCCTGCGCGCCTATTGGCTCCAGACACACGAGATGTTGTTCGATGCGCACCATCATGCTTTTGTGGCGTGGGGAGGCATCCCGCGTCGAGGCATCTACGACAACATGAAGACCGCTGTGGATAGGGTCGGCCGCGGCAAGTCACGCGCGGTCAACGCCAGATTCTCCAGCATGGTCAGCCACTATTTGTTTGATGCGCAGTTCTGTAACCCCGCGTCGGGCTGGGAGAAGGGACAGATCGAGAAGAACGTGCAGGATAGCCGGCGGCGGATCTGGCAACGCCTGCCCCACTTTTCGAGCTTGGAAGCGCTTAACGACTGGTTGGCCGACGAGTGCGTCAGGCTGTGGCAACAGATACGTCATCCGGCATGTGACCAGAGCATCTGGCAGATATGGTCCGAGGAACGCCCATTTCTGATGCCTGTTGGCCAGCCGTTCGATGGCTTTGTGGAACACACCAAGCGCGTTTCCCCCACATGCTTGATCGCCTTCGAACGTGACCGCTATAGCGTCCCCGCGTCCTACGCCAACCTGCCCGTGAGCTTGCGGGTCTATGCGGATCGCCTCGTTGTCGTCGCCGAAGGTCACGTCATCGCGCAGCATCCTCGCCACATCAACCGGCGCCATGACCGTGGTGCCACTTTCTACGACTGGCGGCATTATCTCGCCGTGCTGCAACGCAAGCCTGGCGCGCTGCGCAATGGGGCGCCGTTCACCGCGTTGCCGGAAGCATTTCGCCAACTTCAGGCACTGCTTCTCCCTCACGCCGGCGGGGATAGAGAGATGGTGGAGATCCTGTCGTTGGTCTTGTTGCATGACGAGCAACTGGTCCTCGCCGCAGTGACCTTAGCGCTGGAGGCCGGTACGCCATCTAAGCAAACCATTCTCAACATCTTGAGCCGACTGCTCGACGGCACACCGTTGCCGCCGTTGACGGCGCCCCAAGCGCTCACGCTCACGGTCGAACCCGAGGCGAACGTCGGCCGCTACGACACTCTCCGTACTCAGGAGCCACGTCATGCAGCATGAACTCATGATCGAGCGGTTGAAGGCGTTGAAGCTGCACGGTATGGCTCAAGCGCTCACTGACCTGGTGCAGCAAGACTCTCCGGCATACCAGAGTTGCTCTCCCATCTTGAGCCAGCTTCTACGGGCCGAGCTCACCGAGCGAGAGGTGCGATCTATTGCCTATCAGATGAAGGTGGCCAAGTTCCCAGCATATCGAGACTTACAAGGCTTTGACTTCGGATGCAGCGAGGTCAACGAAGCCCTCGTTCGGCAACTGCACCGCGGCGAGTTCATCGAACCCGCTCACAATGTCGTATTAGTTGGCGGCCCTGGCACCGGCAAGACGCATCTGGCGACGGCCTTCGCGGTTCACGCCATCGAACACCTGCGTCGCCGAGTTCGCTTCTTCTCCACGATCGAGTTGGTGAACACGTTGGAGCTCGAGAAGCAGGCCGGCAAAGCTGGACACCTCGCCCACCGGCTCATGCACTCGCACGTCGTTATTCTCGACGAACTCGGGTATCTGCCATTCAGCCAAGCCGGCGGCGCGCTGCTGTTCCACCTCATCAGCAAGCTCTACGAGCACACAAGCCTCATCATCACCACCAATCTCAGCTTCGCTGAATGGGCAAACATATTTGGGGACGCAAAAATGACGACTGCCTTGCTCGATCGACTCACCCACCACTGCCACATCGTCGAGACCGGCAACGACAGCTACCGATTCAAAAACAGCAGCACACAACCCAAAAAGGAGCGTAAAACAGCCAAATCTGTGGCAACCCTGACCCAATCAAATTAGGGCTGGGTCAGTTTTCGATGCAAACGCCGGGTCAGTTTTCAGTGCAAACCAACA
>NZ_JAGXJZ010000560.1:0-269 GCF_019091095.1 Achromobacter sp. GbtcB20
AGCGGCGCGTCGGCGGGCAGCGCCACCACGCGCTGGTGCATGGCGTCGGCCACGCGCGGCGCCGCTCCCGGCACCAGCCGGCGCAGGTGGGCGGTCCAGCCGCCGTGGCGCAGCAGGTCTTCCACGCCCAGGATGCCGAGCAGGTAGCGGCGCTCGTCGAGCACCGGCACCGACTGCAGGCGGTGGCGCAGCAGCAGTTCGCGCGCATGCTCCAGGGTGTCGCGCGGGCCGACCGACACCACGTGGCTCGACATCAGCTCGGCGCAGGT
>NZ_JAGXJZ010000561.1:0-268 GCF_019091095.1 Achromobacter sp. GbtcB20
CTTAAACTTGACGTCTAAGGTACTTCACTTCTAGTGAGCACTTGATTTCTTGTGCTTGCGATAAGGCCGAAACCCAACCGCTGCACTCGCATCAAGCGCCCACACTTATCGGTTGTTTAATTGTTAAAGAGCGGCACTGCTAAATTCCGTACTACTGGTTTCTGCCCTCAACTTCGGCTAACTTCGCTTTTGCGTCGTCGCTGTCGTTGCAGCAGAGAAACGAGATTATGAAGAAGTTTTTATCGCTTGTCAAGTCAGCTTCGCTTTT
>NZ_JAGXJZ010000562.1:0-268 GCF_019091095.1 Achromobacter sp. GbtcB20
CAAAATTCCAGCAGGCATTTCGGCAATTTTTTTACTGCCCGAAATCAAGAGTCCGCCGGCAAATATCTGGCTTGTTGTAGAATAGATACAGAAGTATGGAGAATTAGAAACATTCCTCCAATTTCGGGGTCGAGTCCTTCTCTCTATATATAGGGAGGCCCAGAAGAGGATGACAATGTTGCGGTTTTGTCACACAGCAGTTGCTGTAGGTGCGCTAGCGCACGGACCCGTCGGAACTCGGCCTCGTACTCTTCACTCCAACATCACT
>NZ_JAGXJZ010000563.1:0-268 GCF_019091095.1 Achromobacter sp. GbtcB20
TTTTCCTCCCTCCATAAGCACCCCCCCCGGCGGCGCGGTGCCGCCATTTTTTATGCATGGACCATTTGCTCATCTCGATTTTCACAAAGAATTGTTCGAAATGTGACATTTCCCAGCCTTGTGTGAGTTATCGCACAGAAGGTCGGGGTAGCCGAACCTTATAGTGGAACCGTCTCTTTCAGGACATCCCTAGTTTTGGACTTCACCCGCTCCCCTTCGGAGCGGGTTTTTTTTGCCGCGATTGCGTGCCATCGACATTTAATACAAA
>NZ_JAGXJZ010000564.1:0-268 GCF_019091095.1 Achromobacter sp. GbtcB20
CCAGTCCGGCATCACTACAGGCTTACCATGAAAATACTAGTCATCAGTCTCCCCAAGACCGTCGAGCGGCGCGCCCGCGCGGCGCAGAAGCTCGGCGAGCGCCAGCTCGCGTACGAGTTCATCGACGCCGTCGACGGCAGGGTCGACCAGCATCCTTCCCCCCGGCACTACGACGAGGCGAGCCTCCTGGTGCACCGCCGCCGCCGCGCCGCGCCGGGCGAACTGGGCTGCTACGTCAGCCACCTGCTGGCATGGGAGCGCAGCATTG
>NZ_JAGXJZ010000565.1:0-268 GCF_019091095.1 Achromobacter sp. GbtcB20
CCGCTGCGCATGCTGCCGGCGCCCTGGAACGGTCTGCTGGTCGGCATCAACGGCAGCCTCACCCAGTCGCGCGCCGGCATCGACAGCGCAAGCGAGGGCGGCGTCCGCGCCACGCGCAGCATCCGCATGCCGGGACAATCGAAGCGCACCGGCAACGCGATGATCGGCTCCGAAGCGGGCCCGTTCAGCACGCGCCTGGCGCTGTACTACAAGTCGCCCTACCTGCTGGAACTGGGCGAGGACGTGCTCGACGCCGGCCAGGACCGCT
>NZ_JAGXJZ010000566.1:0-268 GCF_019091095.1 Achromobacter sp. GbtcB20
TTCGCAAGCCCCCGAAGCGCCCTGCCCGACATGTCGCCCGAGACCACTTTCCAGTCGTCCCGCGTCGCTTCGCCGGGCGGCAGCAATGCGAGCCGTCCTCCGGTCACGTTCAGGCTCAGGCGCTGCCACCAGACCAGCCATTCCTTCCCCCCGGGGGCTTCGCGCACGACCAGGGGCGGGACCGTGATGAAGTCATGTGCGCCGCGCACGTCGATCGGACTCTTGGAAAGCGGCGTTCCGTCATGCGTCCAGCCCCGGATATGGACGA
>NZ_JAGXJZ010000567.1:0-268 GCF_019091095.1 Achromobacter sp. GbtcB20
GCGAAAAGAATCCGCTGGAAACGGCGGTGCTGTCGATCACGCAAATCCACGCCGGGAGCGCCACCAACGTGATTCCGGACGAGGCGGTCCTGATCGGCACCGTGCGCACCTTCTCCACCGAGGGGCTCGATTTGATCGAACGGCGCATGGAAGAGATTGCGAATGGCGTCGCGGCCGGCTTCAACGCCAGTGTCGACTTTGGCTTCAAGCGCAATTATCCGCCGCTGGTCAACCACCCCGAGCAGACCGCGTTCGCGGTCGAGGCGAT
>NZ_JAGXJZ010000568.1:0-267 GCF_019091095.1 Achromobacter sp. GbtcB20
TCCCGTGTACTGTGCGTACAACTTGCTTATCGCCAACGCAATTTGCAGATCGTCTGCGAAGTCTAACTACGATTTAGCCAGTGACAGGTGCGATATCGCGCACTCACGAGAGAACGTGTTCCGGCAGGACGGTTTCTATTTGGTCATTTGGAACAAGCATATCGCGAACCCAGAAAAATTCGAGAGAGATTTCGCTATTTCGCTTTGCCCCTATGGTTTTGTCTTCTCTGCGTCATCAGAACACCCCAAGAGACTTATGGCGTCGCC
>NZ_JAGXJZ010000569.1:0-267 GCF_019091095.1 Achromobacter sp. GbtcB20
AGTCGCGCCAGGCGGACTCGCCCGGCGCGCGCGCCAGCAACCGGTTTGTCGTAACGACAATTATTCCTTTGACGAAACGTAATTTCGCGTCGAGGTCAACCTCCACGCTGTTTAAAACGTTTTCCCCTGGTGCAAGCTGTTTCCGCACCTCATCCTGCCACGCATCGGGCAGGAAACTGGCGGCGAGCGCCAGCGCGGTCGGAGAAGCAAGTTGTTGAGTTGTCATTATGTGATGCCGCCCTTGACGGGCTAGTCCTGAATAGAGGG
>NZ_JAGXJZ010000057.1:0-2280 GCF_019091095.1 Achromobacter sp. GbtcB20
TTCACCTAAGCCACCAACGCCAAAGCGCAAGGCGACGCCATTGTGTTCGAGATGGAGACAGCCGGCGTCACGCGGCAGTTCGAAATATCCGGTGATGTGCTGCGGCGCCGTTTTGGCGCCGCGGACGATACGGCGCCGGAATTGCTGCGCGCTTTCGAGCGCAGCGAGGACGCGTTGCGCGACTTGGCGCATCGTACGCAATGGGTTCCGACCGATGGGCCGATAGCGGTGGGCGAAGGCGATTTCGGTTGAATGTGAGCCCGGCGATGCTCGCCGGGCGCGAAACGAAGCTCGCCATTGGGAATGACGTTTGCTGGAACGTGCCTGTTCGTCAGACGGCATCGCGCCGTCATCCGGCGACGCTACTTCTACTGGAGGTCCGAATGAAAAACCGTCTTTTGAAGGCAGGACTTGGCGCTGCAATTGTCCTCAGCATGGGTTCGGTTGCGCTGGCGCAGACGCCCGCCGCCCCTGGCGGGCAGGTGCCTGCCGCAACGAACAAGCTGGACAGCGAGGCTCGTGGCTTTTTGAGCGACGCGGCCGAGTCCGGTCATCTCGAGATTGCTGGCAGCAAGATGGCGCTGGAAAAGTCGCAGAACGCCGAGGTCAAGAAGTTCGCGCAGATGATGATCGACGATCACACGAAGGTGGGCCAGAAGCTTGAGGCGTTGGCCAAGAGCAAGGGTTTCGAACCGCCGAAGGACCCGTCGATGATGCAGTCTGCCAAGCTCAAGGCGATGGGCTTGCGCGACGAAGGTTTCGACAAGGCTTACGCGGACGAGATCGGCGTGGATGCGCACGAGGACGCCGTCAAGCTGTTCGAAAAGGCCTCGAAGGAAGTGAAGGATCCCGAGGTCAAGCAATTTGCGATCGAAACGCTGCCCAGTCTTCAGCAGCATCTGCAGGCCGCCAAGGCGCTGCAGCAAAGCGTGTCCGCCAAGAAGTAGCGCACACGCGTGCGCCGGCGCCCTCTCCGGCGCCGGGCCGTTCAAGCGGGCCTGCCCGCCACTCGTTGCACCAAGGCTCACCGGCATGCGCCTTGCTGTACAGGGGCTGGGCCAGGCCCGCTTTCCAATCGATCCACCTACAGGAGTGATCATGAGCCAAAAGACCTTGAAGGAATTGTTCGTGCACGAGCTGTCCGACATCTACAGCGCCGAAAAGCAATTGACGCGAGCCCTGCCGAAGATGGCCCGCGCCGCCAGCGACCCTGCGTTGGCCGACGCATTCACCGCCCACCTTGAAGAAACCCGTGGTCAGATCGATCGCATCGACAAAATCGTGGAAGGCGCGGACTTCCGTTTGAAGCGCATCAAGTGCGCTGCGATGGAAGGGCTGGTGGAAGAAGGCCGCGACGTGATTGAAGATGTCGAAGAAGGCCCGGTGCGCGATGCCGCGCTGATCGCGGCGGCGCAGAAGGTCGAGCACTACGAGATCGCCAGCTACGGAACGCTATGCACGTTTGCCAAGCAACTGAGCGAGACCGAAGCGCTGACGTTGTTGAAGGAAACGCTGGCCGAAGAAAAGGCCACCGACGAGAAGCTGAGCATGCTGGCGCTACAGCAGACCAACGCCGAGGCCGCCAAGGCAGGCAAGGCAAAGTAGTGGAAGGCGCGGCAGCGTGCCCGCTGCGGCGATGACGGCCCTGCGCGGCACTTGCGCGTGCAGGGCCGTAATTCGTACTATGCGCTGAAACGGGGCGCCCAGGAGAGCATCATGAAACCAGAAGACGAGTCACCTTCGCGCGGCCGGCCCGCGCGGCGTGGGGCCAGGACCGGCCGGGGGCCCTGGTTGATGCTTGCGTTCTGGATAGGCGCCGTCGCCGTCTTGTTTCTGGTCGGCGTATTGATCCGCGGAATGTAGCGGCCCGGCAATCATTGGCACAGCCTTGATGCCACCATGGTGACGATGGTGCCATCCGGAAGCTTGTAGTGTCCGTCGCCTTCCCAGGTCACGAGCTGGCCATCGGGAAGGCAGCAGTACGAGCGGGCTTTTCCGTCGCCGAGGGGCTCCGAAGAGTATCTGTCGATGCGGTAGGTATTGCCGTCGGCGGCGGCGGCAACCACTTCCATGACACGCTTGTAGGTTGGGTTTGACATTTCTGTCTCCTGTTCATCCGGCCGGAGTATTGGGGCATGCTGCCGGTACGGGGTCAATACGCATCGCAGCATCGGTCACGTATATGCGGTGGTCAGCAAGCGTCGTTCCGTCGCGAGTGGTTCACAGGTACGGGTTTTGCTGCACGCGCGCTACGAACAGGAGGATTCCACATGCCCGCAA
>NZ_JAGXJZ010000570.1:0-267 GCF_019091095.1 Achromobacter sp. GbtcB20
TGTCGGCCTTCCCGCGCGGGTGTCTGTCCTGAACGTGGGTCTGGCCGGAAGTGAGGGCCGGCGCGGGGGGGGGGCGGTGGACGGTACCGATACGGCGTTCATGCTGGGCACCCTGGCGATCGTCGGCCCGCGGCTATCCGGTCAGTTGCGCGTGTTCTTGCTCACCCTGACCGTGGTCGATGACTTCCTCGCCGTGTCCATCATCGGCATCGTCTATAGCGAGGAGATCCGGGTCGTCCCGTTGCTGATCGCCCTCGCCAGTCTCGT
>NZ_JAGXJZ010000571.1:0-267 GCF_019091095.1 Achromobacter sp. GbtcB20
GACACCGGCCAGGCCGTGCTGGTCGACCCGGTCATCGTCAGCGTCGAGCGCGACCTCGAGGTCATCGCCGGCCTCGGCCTCACCCTGGCGTACAGCGTCGATACCCATGTCCATGCCGACCACATCACGGCCGCGCTCGCGCTGAAGGAAAAGACCGGCAGCCGGATCGCGGCGCCGGCGGACGAGCGCGTCGCCTGCGCCGACGGGCAGCTGGAAGAGGGGAAGCCGGTCAGGGGCGGGGGGCTGGCCTTCCAGCCGCTGCACACG
>NZ_JAGXJZ010000572.1:0-267 GCF_019091095.1 Achromobacter sp. GbtcB20
ATCGCGTGATAGTCGCCGGGGTTGCCGCGCCGGGCCTGTGCGGCGGCACCGAGTTCTCGAACGTGCGCTTCAAGGGCGACGACGCGGCCGCGGCCAAGGTCTACGAAGGCACGACGCCGCTGACCGCCAAGGATATCGCCGAGACCGCCTACTGGACCGCGACCCTGCCGCCGCACGTGAACGTCAACCTGATCGAGCTGATGCCGACTTGCCAGGGATTCTCGCCGTTCAATATCAAGCGGGGCTGAGCGGTTTCGTAGGGTGGGT
>NZ_JAGXJZ010000573.1:0-267 GCF_019091095.1 Achromobacter sp. GbtcB20
CCCGAGTTTCGTGCCGACCTGGGTGCGCGGTGCGCCGGTGCCGGTCCAGATCGCGACCGGCAATGGGGAGGAACCCGTGCTGGGCGTGCCGCCGGTCGGTCCGATCCTGTACGCGGAGTCGCCCTACATCAACGCGGGCAGCACCAAGACCCACGGCATCGAGGCGGACGTGCGGTACCGCTGGCGCCTGCCGAGCGACATGGGCTCGTTGTCGGCCAACCTGAGCGCGGCGCATACCTTCCGCTATGAAACCGAGGTGGCGACCGT
>NZ_JAGXJZ010000574.1:0-267 GCF_019091095.1 Achromobacter sp. GbtcB20
TCTCGATCGTGATCTGCTCGACCTCGTCGCGGCGGTTCGGCTCCAGGCACGCGATCAGCTCGGCGCGCTTCTTCTGGTTGCACTCGACGACCGGGTTGGCTTCGCCCTTGCCGACGGCGTTCAGGCGGCCGGCGTCGACGCCCTTGCTGACCAGGTAGTCGCGCACGGCGTTGGCGCGACGCACCGACAGCTTCTGGTTGTACTTTCCCGAACCCAGGCGGCCGGTGTAGCCGGTGATGCCGACGTTGGTGATGCTGGTGTCGGCTT
>NZ_JAGXJZ010000575.1:0-267 GCF_019091095.1 Achromobacter sp. GbtcB20
CAGAACAATCTGCCTCGCCGTCCCGGCTTTCTTTTTATTGAGCAAGAAAATGCCTAAATTTACCGGTTACGTTTCCGACCACACCAAGTTCATCGAAGAACTGAAGTCCAAGACCCCTGGCATGGGACAGCGCCAGATCGAAGGCCGCAACCTGCTGTGGGACAAGGCCCCGATTTCGCTGGACGAACAGGCGCGCATCCAGGAATCGCGCCTGCGCCAGCAGGCTTACCCGTACCAGACCAAGGTCTAAGGTTCCAGGGGCATGAC
>NZ_JAGXJZ010000576.1:0-266 GCF_019091095.1 Achromobacter sp. GbtcB20
GGCCCTTAAAATCGAGGCCGGGGTCGTGTTCCAGCGCCAGCGTTTGGTTCCAGGTGCGCGCCTGGAGCATGGGGTCGTGGCGCAATGCCGCCAGTTCGGAGGCCACCAGGTCGCCGATGAAGCGGACCAGGGCGGGCCGCGCCGTCCACCACGGCGCAGGGGGCGTAGCCGGGTCGTGCATGGTCTTACAGGCGCATGACGAAGATCCAGTAGGTGCCGTCGCTGATCGCCTTCTTCATGTGGTTCTTCACCTTGGTCGGATTCAT
>NZ_JAGXJZ010000577.1:0-266 GCF_019091095.1 Achromobacter sp. GbtcB20
CGGCCAGCTTGACCAGCTCGCAGTGCTCTTCCGGGCTGACGGTCGCCGACTCGCCGGTGGTGCCGACGATGACGATGCCGTCGGTGCCTTCGGCCACGTGCCAGACGATCAGTTTGCGCAGGCTGTCCTTGTCGAGACTGCCATCCTCAAACATCGGCGTGACGATTGCTACTATGCTGCCCTTAATCATAATCTCTGGTACGTGTCGGGAAATAAAAATCTGATTGTAGCGGATAGCCCGGTGCTATGGTTCATTAACCGCAGAT
>NZ_JAGXJZ010000578.1:0-266 GCF_019091095.1 Achromobacter sp. GbtcB20
TTGGGGGTCGAAGGGGGCCAGATGCGGATCCTGTTCCTGATGCCGTTCCCCTCCATCAGCCGGCCGGTGGGCCTGGGCTCCATCATGGATGCGCGCCTGCGCCGTGCGCGCCAGGAATTGCTGCGCAAGCAGGAAGAGGTCGAGCACATGGCCACCATCGCCGAACGCGAACGCATCTCGCGCGACCTGCACGATTTGCTGGGCCACTCGCTGTCGCTGATCGCCCTGAAGGCCGAACTGGCGGGCAAGCTGGCCGAACGCGATAC
>NZ_JAGXJZ010000579.1:0-266 GCF_019091095.1 Achromobacter sp. GbtcB20
CACCGTGATGGACGATAGGCCCAGCAGCAGGCCGACGATGGGCGCGAAGGCGAACACCATGATGGAGTCGTTCAGCGCGACCTGCGACAGCGTGAACACAGGATCGCCCCCGGTCAGCCGGCTCCAGACGAACACCATGGCTGTGCAAGGTGCGGCGGCCAGCAAGATCAGGCCCGCGACATAGCTGTCGAGCTGGTCGGCGGGGAGCCACTGCGCGAAGACCTGGCGGATGAAGATCCACGCCAGCAACGCCATCGAGAATGGTT
>NZ_JAGXJZ010000058.1:0-2200 GCF_019091095.1 Achromobacter sp. GbtcB20
AACCGACGGATGGATCTGCGTGCATGCGGGCGCGACGGCGGCGTCGCGCCGGTATCCGGCCGCGCTGATGGTGCAGGCGCTGATTGCGTTGCGCGGCGACGGCCGGCGCATTCTGCTTCTCGGCGGCCACGAGGATCCCGCGTTGGCCCCAGCGCTGGCCGAGGGGCGGCGCTGGCTGCCGGGCCTGATCGACCTGTCGGACGGCCTGACCCTGGGCGAACTGGGCGCCGCGCTCGAAGGCGCGGCGGTGGTCATCTGCAACAACAGCGGCCCCGCGCACATCGCCGCCGCGGTCGGCGCGCCGATCGTGGACCTGTACGCGCTGACCAATCCGCAGCATACGCCTTGGCGCACCGACGCCCGGGTGCTGAGTAACGATGTGCCCTGCAAGTACTGCTATCGCAGCGTGTGCCCGCAGGGACACCATGCGTGCCTGGCGGGCGTACCGCCCGGGGAAGTCGCATTTGCGGCCCGCGAGCTGCTTGGGCATCACCCACGGTTTCAGACGGGCCCGCGCGCCGTCAAGGAGACGATTTCATGTTCACTCTAGGCATCAATGCGGCGTATCACGACTGCTCCGCCACACTGGTTCATGACGGCGTCGTGGTGGCAGCCGCCGAGGAAGAACGCTTTACCCGCGTCAAGCACGGCAAGCGCCCCGTCCCGTTCACCACCTGGCAGTTGCCGTATTACGCGATCGACTATTGTTTGTCCGCGGCAGACATTCGGCTGCGCGACGTGGATCACATCGTTTATTCCTACGACCCGGCGCTGCTGGCCGGCGGCGCGGCGCTGCCGCAGGAGATCACGCTACCCCTGGAGCCATCGCGGGCCGGCGCCGGCGCGGAAGGCGCGTCGCCGTGGGACGCGCTGTTTCTCTCGTATCTGGTGAACGCGCCGCGCCAGCTTCTGGATGGCGCCCCGCTGCATCTGAAGTCGCCACGCTTTGACGATCTGACGCTCAAGCACATCACGGATCGATGGATCTATCTGGACCATCACCTTTCGCACGAGAGCAGCGCGTTCCTGGCGGCCCCGTGCGCGGAATGCGCGGTGCTGACGATGGACGGCCGGGGTGAGCGCACGACGACGAGCTATGGGCAGTTCGCCGGCGGCGAGTACGCGCGGCTCAAGCAGATCGACCTGCCGCACTCGCTCGGCCTGTTGTACGAGGAAGTCACCACCTGGCTGGGCTTTCTGCATTCGTCGGACGAGTACAAGGTGATGGCCCTGGCCTCGTTTGGCAAGCCCGAGTACCGCAAGGAGTTCCGCGAGATCCTTCGGCTGGAAGAAGAGGGCGGCTATTCGCTGCAACCCGCACGCCTTACCGAGCGCTTCGGCCCGGCCAGACGCCGCGGCGCGCCTTTTGAAGACCGCCACAAGAATGTGGCCAGTTCATTGCAGTATGTGCTGGAGGAAACGGCGCTGCACATGGCGCAGTGGCTGCACGAGAAGACGGGCGCGAAGAGCCTGTGCATGGCCGGCGGGGTGGCGCTCAATTGCGTGATGAATGCGCGCATCGCCCGGGATGGCCCCTTCGATGAGGTGTGGGTGCAACCGGCCGCGGGCGACGCCGGCACGTCGCTGGGCGCGGCGCTGTACGTGGACTACCATCGGCGCGGGGGCAAGCGCGCGTGGACCATGGAACACGCGTATCTGGGGCCGTCATACCCGGACGAGGAGATCGAGCGCTTCCTGGACAAGGCGCACCTTTCCTATCGCAAGTTGAGCGACGTGTCGGGCGAGGCTGCGGCGTTGCTCGCGCAGGAAAAGGTGCTGGGCTGGTTCCAGGGCCGCATGGAGTTCGGCCCTCGCGCGCTGGGCGCGCGCTCCATCCTGGCGTCGCCCCGGGACAGTGCGATGCAGGCCCGGTTAAACGGCCTGAAGGACCGCGAGGACTTTCGCCCCGTGGCGCCCGTCGTGATGGAGGAGCGGGCTGCTCAGTGGTTCGACGGACGCGGCACGGCCTCGATCTGCGCACCGTTCATGTTGTTTGTCTATGACGTGTTGCCGCACCGCGCCAAGCAGATTCCGGCGGTGCGGCACATCGACGGCACGGCACGGGTGCAGACCATCCGTCGGGATCAGAATGCACGGTATTACGACTTGCTGGCCGCGTTCGAACAGCTGACCGGCGTGCCGGTCCTGGGCAATACGACGTTCAATACGCGGGGCGAACCGGTGGTCTGCACGCCGCGCG
>NZ_JAGXJZ010000580.1:0-266 GCF_019091095.1 Achromobacter sp. GbtcB20
GAGAAGCAGGCCGGCTCGCTCGAGCAGCCCGCCAGCGCGATGGAAACGCTGACGGTGGCGGTGAAGGACAACGCCAACAACGCGCGCCTGGCGACCGACCTGGCGGCGCAAGCGGCGCGCCTGGCCGGCGACGGCGGCCAGGCCGTCGAGCGCGCGGTGACGACCATGGAATCGATCAAGGCCAGTTCGCGCAAGATCGTCGAGATCATCGGCGTCATCGTCGGCATCTCGTTCCAGACGGACATCCTGGCCCTGGACGCGGCCGG
>NZ_JAGXJZ010000581.1:0-266 GCF_019091095.1 Achromobacter sp. GbtcB20
GAAATGAACTGCGTGCGGCGCCACCTGTCAAGCATCAAGGGCGGCCGCCTGGCCGCCGGCTGCAATCCGGCGCGCGTGGTCACGCTCCTGATCTCGGACGTCCCCGGCGACAACCCCTGCGACATCGCTTCCGGCCCGACCGTGGGCGCCCCCAGCACCTGCGCCGACGCGCTGGCGATCGTGAAGCGCTACGGCATCGACGTGCCCGCGAACGTGCGGGCCGTGCTGGAAAGCGGCCGTGGCGAGTCGGTCAAGCCGGACGACCC
>NZ_JAGXJZ010000582.1:0-265 GCF_019091095.1 Achromobacter sp. GbtcB20
CGACCTCATGCAAACGCTCCACCGTCCACCCAGAAGCGAGACGTCCCAAAGCGCACAATTATTGCTCCCTTTCAATTTTCATACACGTCGGCCACACTTCAGAAAACCCAACATCTCCCTCAGATAAACCGGCATTGTTCATCCACAGATGCTCCCCCTTCTGCAGGACAGCACGACCCATCATGCTCACAGCCCGCACATGGCGGGGCTGTAGGGCCTCGACTGCGGGTATCAGGGGCAGGCCGCCCACCAAGTTCATAAGGGT
>NZ_JAGXJZ010000583.1:0-265 GCF_019091095.1 Achromobacter sp. GbtcB20
TGTTCACCGAGGTCACGAAATACTCGGTCACGCCGCAGCAGGAGGTCGGCACGCCGCGGTGCTGTTCGTAGCTGATCTCGACGCGCTGGCCCATGGTCGACTGCAGCTTCTGCACCAGGTTCTCTTCGCGCACGGTGAAGGCGAAGCGCTCGGGAATCGCGCCGGGCATGCTCGAGAGCAGGATCTCGCCTTCCCAGGTCTTGCACAGCCAACCCTTCTTCGAGAACTTCTGCAGGTAGCCGGCGCGGGTACCCTCGGAATACGA
>NZ_JAGXJZ010000584.1:0-265 GCF_019091095.1 Achromobacter sp. GbtcB20
TTGCAGAATGTGGGAGGCTACTGCAGCTATCGCGAAGGAGCGCACGATGAACGAGATTTGCTTTGATTAGACACGTCTCATCATGCAGCATGGACCTGAACAGTTCGTTGTGTGCCGTAGAAGTAATCATGTGCATGCTGCTTACGTTAATGCAGCATCTATCATCAAGCAGTTCGACTTGCGACGGGCGGAGAATTTACTTTTGCGCGAAGGGATACCGCGCGAAGTCATCGCTAGAGTATTGCTTGTTGGTCATCCGACTAGG
>NZ_JAGXJZ010000585.1:0-265 GCF_019091095.1 Achromobacter sp. GbtcB20
GCGCATCAGGCTGAAGCGGAAGTCCGCCTCGCGCCGCAACTGCCGGAAGTTCAGCTGGATCAGCGGGTTGCCGTAGATGTAGAGGGCGACCACGGTGCCCGCCAGCGCGTACACGGCCAGCACGCCGACCAGCACCCGCGAGATCGACCACAGCACGGTGCTGAACGCCACCAGTTGCATGATCGAGCCCAGGAAGATCAGCAGGAAGTGGATGGAGCGCCCGGTAAACGTGTTGATGTCCTCGCTGATGCGCTGGTCGGGGTTG
>NZ_JAGXJZ010000586.1:0-265 GCF_019091095.1 Achromobacter sp. GbtcB20
TTTCTCCACATAGGAATAGCTGGGCGAACAGGCTTGTAACAGAACTAAAAAAAATAGAGTGACCCAACGGTTTGAGTGTCTCGATGACATAGTCATACTTCACTCCCACTTCGCCGTCTTGGCAATCTGTACGATCGAATACAACATGGATGCCAACACTTTCGGGTCCGAATAGCTCGCCTGATGCTCGTAGCTTTCGCCTTTTGTTTCGCCATGCACGAAGAGAGTACCGTTGATTAACTGGGCAGAACGCTCCGAAGGAACG
>NZ_JAGXJZ010000587.1:0-265 GCF_019091095.1 Achromobacter sp. GbtcB20
CACGGCCAGCCGGGCCTGGAGCGGCGCCAGGCCGGCGCGGTCGATCGCGGCCAGGTCGCGCTGGCTGTCGTAGAAGTCGACCAGCTTGCGCCCGATGTCGGGCGCAGTTCCGGCGGCCGGCCGGGCCTGGCTGCGCAGGTCCTCGACGATGGCGCGCACGCGTGCATTGACGCTGGCGGGCAGGTCGGCGCCATACACTTCGGCGCGGTCAGGCGGGAGCACGGCGGCGTCGAGCCCACGGTTCACGGCCAGCACCGTCCTGCCT
>NZ_JAGXJZ010000588.1:0-265 GCF_019091095.1 Achromobacter sp. GbtcB20
TAAGGCCGCATCAAGAATGATCCCCATAATTGCTATTAACGGCGCTAACTTGCGTCTGGGCTCACTTTTCGTTTCCGGAGGCCGCGCCCACTTCATCCTATTATTGTGTACGTTGCTTTGTTCTTTCAAAGTGGAGGCACAGATCGCCGCGAGCGACTATTTCTTTTCAGTAGAGCCCGGCAACATCTGGATATATGAGGGCAGCCCGGAGTCCGAGATCAGCGCTAGTGTCATAACATCAAAAACCGGACCCGATTACCATCAG
>NZ_JAGXJZ010000589.1:0-265 GCF_019091095.1 Achromobacter sp. GbtcB20
GAGCGTCATGGCCATCGCCAGCCCGACCAGGGACCAGGCGAGAAAGTGGGAGACGATCCCGTCGCAGCGGCCGAGCCAGGCCAGCCCGAGGAAGCACAGGAGGGAGCCGGCCGCCATCACGTAACGCCCGCCGTGGCGGTCCAGCAGCACCCCGACCGGGGTTGCGGCCAGCCCCGCGACGAGCAGGGCCCAGGAGAAGGCGCCAAACACCTCCGCCGGCGCCAGGCCCAGCTCACGCCCGATGTCGGGCGCCAGGATGGCGAAG
>NZ_JAGXJZ010000059.1:0-1633 GCF_019091095.1 Achromobacter sp. GbtcB20
GTGACGCGTGCCCAGCAGCTTGCCCGTCATGCTATCCAAACGCTCCGCGTAAGCGTTGCCGAAGGTCAGGAAGTCCACGGCCATCTTCAGGCAGGTTTCGCGCCGAAAAGCCGGATGCGGCACAAGCGTGGACGCCAGGATGTTGGCCTTGAAGTAGATGGCTGAACTATGGTGCGGACTCGCCCGAAACGTCTTGGACAAGCCGCCGAAGTGGACGGGTGGCTCATACCATCGTCCGTTACGCCAGCATTCCAAGTAGTCCAAAATTTCGCGCCGATCCAGCACCGGCACGGGATCGCCAAATGAAAAAGCCTCGACCTTGGCGGGCGCAGCTGCCGGCTGCGTAACGGGCGCGGAAAAGCTCTCGCGCGGCTTGCGTTTGCGTGTCATCCAAATAGCTCCATAAAGCCTTTTCCGGCGCCAGCAGCGCCTTCCAGCGGTTCCCAATCCAGCGCATGCATGAGCGCCCAGGCCAAGTCCGCATGTCCCGTCTCACTCGCGCGGCCGGCGTCATACGTGACGCTGCGCCCGCTCGCGGTCATCGTCTTTCGTATCGCCATCAGGGATTGCGCCAGGTCCGTGGCGCCGGCGTCGAACTCCAACCGCTTGTTGCGGATCACGTCGCCAGCTTTGAGCACCAGGCGGCCCTTGACCTCGGGCGAATAGCTGTAAGCCCGCGCGGCCGGGAAGAACTGCTTGACCAGCTGATACACGCCCTGACCCATGCCGGTGGCGTCGATACCGATGTATGCGACGGCGTACCGTTCCGTGATTTCCTTGATCTTCTTGGCCTGCGCGGCGAAGTCCATGCCGCGAAACTGATGATGCTCAAGCACGCGAAACTTTCCGCCGGGCGTGCGCGGCGCGGCCAGCACAACGCAGCCGGCCGAATCGCCGGTGAGCGATGGGTCATAGCCCACCAGTACCGGGAAATGCCCGTATGGCCGCAACAGGAACTTCTGCACGTCCACCCATTCGACCATTGCATCAACCATGCATCCCTGCAGCATGGCAAGCGGAAAGATGGACGCCGTGTCGTCGATGAACCCACACATAAGCAGGTTCTCGAACTGATCCGGGCTGTACTCAAGGCGCAGCTCTTCGATGTCAAAGAGGTTGCAGCCGCCCGCCTCCGCGTCCAGGATGGTGACGATCTGCCGCCAGATGCGGTCATCGCACCGGTGGCCATTCTTCAGGATCGAATGAGCCAGCTCAATGGCGACCTGATCGCGCTTCGCGCGCCGCTTGTTGAATACTTCGCCCGTCCAAAGTGGATAGGCTTCGTGCGCCATGCTCGACGGCGTAGAGAAGTAAGTCTTGCGCCATTGCTTATGCAACGCCATGCCGCTGGCCACCTTGTTCAGTTCGCCAAACTTGGGTACCCAAAAAAATTCGTCGAAGTAAAAATTGCCGTGGTAGCTCTGTGCGGTGCGGGCATTCGTTCCCAGGAAGTACAGATGCGCGCCATTGGGCAGCACAATGGGATCGCCTTTCAGGTCCACGTCCGCGGCCTCCCGCGCGAACTGGATGATGTACTGCTTGAAGACGTGCGCCTGCGCCTTCGATGCGGACAGAAAAATCTGATTTCGGCCGGTCTCTATCGCATCAATCAACGCCTCTCGGGCGAAGTACC
>NZ_JAGXJZ010000590.1:0-265 GCF_019091095.1 Achromobacter sp. GbtcB20
GCTCTTCTCGGGGGTGTTCTGGGATACCCAGGACGTGGTCATGGCCGACATCGAGCGCATCGAGGTCATCAGCGGGCCGGGCGCGACCATCTGGGGCGCCAACGCGGTCAACGGCGTCATTAACATCATTACCCGCGCCGCCGGCGACACCCAGGGCGGCCAGCTGGTCGTGCGCGGCGGCGGGGAGGGCGCCAGCGGTTCGCTGCGCCACGGCGGCAAGCTTCGCAACGGCGGTCATTACCGGGTCTATGCCAAGGCCTTGCAT
>NZ_JAGXJZ010000591.1:0-265 GCF_019091095.1 Achromobacter sp. GbtcB20
CGAAATTGGTCGCGCGCGTGCCGCCCTTCATGATCGCGCCGGCGCAATCCTTCTTGCCGTTGTCCTTGACGATGCGGTCCTCGAGCTTGTAGAAGCCCTTCGCGCTGGGCTTGTCGGGAATGCTGAATTCGCTCTCGGACACCTCTTCCGCGCTGGTGACGAGGGTGGTGTCGTCGCCGCGGAAGCGGTAGTCCTCGGAGCAGCGCAGGTCGGGCAGCGACAGCTTCCAGATGCCGAGGATGGGATGGTTGGAGGCCGGCGCCGG
>NZ_JAGXJZ010000592.1:0-265 GCF_019091095.1 Achromobacter sp. GbtcB20
CCGATTCCCGCGCGCAGGGCGTTGACGTCGAGGCCGCGCGCATGGATGTCGCGCCCGTCGATGGCGATGCGGCCTCCGTCGATTTCCTCGAGCCGGTTCAGGGTGCGGATCAGGGTCGACTTGCCCGAGCCCGAGGCGCCGACGATGGCCACGCGCTCGCCGCGGCGGATCGCGAAGTCGATGTTGTCGAGCACCCGCACCTGGTAGTCGCCCTGCTTGAAGGTTTTTCCGAGGGCGCGGCAGGCCAGTACAGGGGTATCGGTCA
>NZ_JAGXJZ010000593.1:0-264 GCF_019091095.1 Achromobacter sp. GbtcB20
GTGGCATTAGATTGGTCTCAACGGATGCTCACGATGAGGTCCGTCAACATATCGCTTAACTTTGAAAAGGATATTTATCATGCGTACTTTCGATCTGACTCCCCTGTACCGTTCCGCCATCGGTTTTGACCGCCTGGCCAGCCTGCTCGAGCAACGCGCCGAGTCGCAGCCGAGCTACCCGCCGTACAACATCGAGCTGGTCGCCGAGGACAAATACCGCATCGTGATGGCCCTTGCCGGCTTCACCCGCGACGAAGTGGAAAT
>NZ_JAGXJZ010000594.1:0-264 GCF_019091095.1 Achromobacter sp. GbtcB20
GACATCGACATCACGTTCAAGGCGGTGAAGAATGTTCATCTTTCGGTTCATCCTCCGGAGGGCACGGTTACCCTCGTGGCGCCGACTGGCACACGGCTCGAAGTGGCGCGCGCCTTTGCCATTTCCAAACTGCGCTGGATTCGCCAGCAGCGCGCGCAATTGAAAAATCAGATGCGTGAAGCGCCTCGTCAGTTTGTGACGAGGGAAAGCCATTACGTCTGGGGGCGTCGCTATCTACTTGAAGTGGTAGAGCGCGATGCGCCG
>NZ_JAGXJZ010000595.1:0-264 GCF_019091095.1 Achromobacter sp. GbtcB20
GGAATTTCTTCGTCACGTGCGGGTCGCCGGCGACGAAGCCCTAGCGCATGCCCGGCACGTTCGAGCGTTTCGACAGGCTGGAGAACACGAACAGGTTCTGGTACGGACGGGAGCCGCCGCTGCGCCCGAGCTGGTGCGCCGCTTCCAGCGCGCCCAGCGGCGGCGTCGAGCCGGAGTAGATCTCGGAATAGCATTCGTCGGCGGCGAGCACGGAGCCGTGGCGGTCGGACAGTTCGAACAGCTCGCGCCAGTCTTCCCGCGACA
>NZ_JAGXJZ010000596.1:0-264 GCF_019091095.1 Achromobacter sp. GbtcB20
CTTTGTATTACTCGTTGCTGCGCGGCAGACCAAACGCCTCGTGAGACCGCGTGACCAGGTTGGTGACGGGTGTCCGCACCTCGTGCGCGATGTCTGCGGAAAAGTGTGATAGCCGGGTGAAGCCTTCCTCGATTCTCGCAAACATATCGTTGAAGGCGAATACCAGTTCCGCCAGTTCGATCGGCACATCCCGAGGATCCAGCCTCACATCCAGCTTTGAAGAGCGAATCGCCGGAATCTCTTCATTGACCTTGCGAATCGGCA
>NZ_JAGXJZ010000597.1:0-264 GCF_019091095.1 Achromobacter sp. GbtcB20
CAACTCGGGCACAGCGTGCCCACCCTGGGGCGTTGCGATGAAGGCGCCGACGAATGAATGCACCGCGGCTAACCAATTTTTTTCCTTCTGTCCACACCCGATTGTCCCGTTCGCTACAATCCGGCAAAAATTTTGCCGATAATTTGAGCAGCGCTTGGGGTAAAATAGCGGGTACCCGAGAATTCTCCTTCTATTCCCTCTGTGCAAATCGGTCCTTACCAACTTCGCAATAATGTCTTCGTCACGCCGATGGCGGGTGTGACC
>NZ_JAGXJZ010000598.1:0-264 GCF_019091095.1 Achromobacter sp. GbtcB20
GCCATGGAGCAGGACCTGGTGCCCGAGATCCACGACGCGAAACCGTCGATGCTGAAGTCCAGCAAGCTGCCCGAACTGCGCCACGTGATCCGGCTCGGCAGCGACAAGACCCCGGGCATGCTCAACTTCGAAGAACTGCTGGCCGAGCCGGCGCCCGCCCAGCTCGAGCAGCTGGCAAGGCTCGAGTCCGAATTGCAGTTCGATGAAGCCGTGAACATCCAGTTCACCTCGGGCACCACCGGCTCGCCCAAGGGCGCCACGCTG
>NZ_JAGXJZ010000599.1:0-263 GCF_019091095.1 Achromobacter sp. GbtcB20
CTCATTCCCGCAAAACCGTTCTACTCCATAGTCGGTTTTGTGCGGCTGGGGGCAGCCACAGCTGCCGCACCTCCTTCCTCGCCCTATCCTAGAGCACTCATCCCTCAAACTTAGAAATGGCCAAGGCAATGAAAGCTGGCCGGCTGTGTCCGCCTAACTCGGCTCGCTTGCGGTCCATTGCTTCAATGACCTGGTCGGGCAGCGTCAAGCTGATTGCTGTCTTGCGGCTGCGATTCTGGCCCTTGGCCGGCTCGTGGGCAACT